>NZ_CAWPDB010000114.1:32380-69823 GCF_963886625.1 Vibrio sp. V23_P3S9T160 | reverse complement strand
GGCTATATGGCTTACCGTTGCCAGCATCGTTAGATTTGCAAGCGCTCCATGCAATTCGCTGAGCCAGTCATTTGCCCATAACATATTCAGTTGTGTTGCCCAGCCGCTAAGTCCTGTTAGGAGGAGGCCAGACCACAAAATCCAGACCATCACAGCTCCAGCTGGGTTGTGCCCTTCATGGTGATCTTCTTTCGTTTCTATCACTTGCTTTATGTGAATAAACGCATTGTGTATTGAAGGCTTAAAGGCAGACAAGCGAGCAGGGGAATGGACAATAAGCCCCCAAATGAGACGAAGGCATATCGTGATCATCAGTAGATAGCCAACCCATTGGTGTGTTTTACTACCTTCTTCTGTTATGAGGTAGTTGGTTAAGAAAGATCCCGCCACAATCCAATGTGTCAAGCGAACAAATAGATCCCATTTGTAAGTTTTAGGCATTTTAGCGTTCCTCTATTTTGTTTATATTATCAAGATTGAAATGGATTTCTGTCGTTTAATTCATCTAAATAAATTCCGCCATTCTTAATTCTGTCAGTGTTCGATAAAGGAATTTGCCATATTAATCTTAAGAAAAACTTAAGACATTTAACGCATGAAGATAAAATAGGCGATAGTTTTTCGTTTTACAAAATGAAATGGAACTTATTTCTTTTATCAATGCCTTAACGTATTATCTAACCATTCATTTAATCTTAATAGTTGTTGAAATTTATGCTCAATAAAATCAAACCCTACTTAGGGCCTCTCTATCCGATTGCTGCCGTATTCGTGGTGGGGCTAGTTATCTTTTTTGTCTCTCGTTTAGGACTGGCTATCTGGCATTTTGAACGGGTGAGTGATGCTGGTGGATGGCTGACCATTTTCTTAAGTGGTCTGCGAGTTGATATTGTCTCTCTTTGTTATTTGCTCATTTTACCAGCGTTGTTATCTAGCCTACTGTCTGGCGATCATGCTGTCGGTCGGGTCTGGCATTGGTTTTTACGTGTGTGGATTACCGGCGGTTTGTGGTTGATTGTTTACATGGAAGCAGCAACACCGCCATTTATTATTGAGTACGATCTGCGACCTAATCGAATTTTTATCGAATATCTCATTTATCCCAAAGAAGTTTTCAGTATGCTTTGGAGTGGCTATAAATTTGAGCTTTTCCTTGGTGCCGTAGTTTCCACGTTCACACTTTTTGTCGGTTGGAAATGGAGCAAGCAGCTTGTTTCGAACTTAAGCTTTCCTAAATGGTATTGGCGTCCGCTGATTGCTATTTTTGTTGTGGCTATTGGTATTTTGGGGGCGCGTTCTTCACTGGGACACCGTCCATTAAATCCGGCGATGGTGGCTTTTTCTAGTGACCCTTTGGTGAATGATTTAACGTTAAACTCCTCATTTTCAGCGATTTTTGCTGCCAAACAGATGAAATCTGAAGCGAGTGCTTTCGAGTTTTACCCGAAAATGGATAAGCAGGAGATCGTCCAAGAAATTCGTGCATCCATGAATGTCGACAATAAAGACTTTGTCTCTGCACAACAACCTAGCATGGCAATGCACCAAGCGACCTATCAAGGCCAGCCTAAAAATATCGTAATCCTACTGCTTGAAAGTCACGGTGCACGTTATGTTAGCCGCCTTGGTGGTATCGATGCGTCACCCAATATCGATAAACTGATTGATGAGGGGTGGGCATTCACCCGTTTGTACGCAACGGGAACGCGTTCTGTTCGTGGTATTGAAGCGGTGACCACTGGGTTTTCTCCGACTCCTGCACGTTCAGTGGTCAAATTAGGTAAAAGCCAAACGAATTTCTTTTCAATTGCGGATTTATTAAAGTCTCGAAATTACCACACACAATTTATTTACGGTGGTGAAAGCCACTTTGACAATATGAAGAGTTTCTTCTTGGGTAACGGTTTTGTCGATATGCAAGATTTCCCAACTTTTGATTCGCCTAAATATGTTGGTTCATGGGGCGTGTCAGATGAAGATCTCTACAATAAGGCAGATCAGCAATTTACGAAGATGAGTCGTGAAGGTAAACCGTTCTTTAGCTTAGTTTTTAGCTCATCGAACCACAGCCCATTTGAATACCCTGACAACGTGATTGAACCGTATAATGAGCCAAAGCAAACGGTGGAAAATGCGGTGAAATATGCAGACTATGCGCTTGGACAGTTCATTGAAAAAGCGAAAAAGTCACCATATTGGGATAACACGGTGTTTGTTGCTGTGGCAGATCATGATGCTAGAACACAGGGTAATCAGCCTGTACCAGTCGATTACTTTCGAATTCCAGCGGTGATTTTTGGTGGCGGCATTGAGCACCGCATTGACGATCGTCTAGTTAGTCAAATTGACCTTGCACCCACACTGCTTTCTTTGGCCGGTATCAGTAGCCAAAACCCAATGATTGGGTTCGATTTAACTCATGATGTTCCTGCTGAGAAGCAGCGAGTAATGATGCAGCGAGATAAAAACTATGGCTATATGACAGCAGACAACCAACTGGTTGTTATTCGGCCTGAGCAAGGTATTTCTACTTATCAATATGATTTTAAATCAGATACCTTGACAGAAAAAGAGTTGGATCCAGAAGTGGTTAAACGTGCCCATGCCAATGCTATGTGGGGAAGCTTAGCGTTTAAAGAAAACTACTACACCGCATCTGATTCATATTGATTATATTTTTATCCACCTACAGCGTTATGCGATAAATCAGTACCCAAAAGTGGCTGAGAAACATAAACTGGTTGGACTTAAACAAGTTTAGCCAGTTTGTGAGACGCAAAATGTTAGAAAAAGAGAACCTGATTAAACTTGCGCGTATGCCAATGCCGTTTGGTAAGTATGCAGGGCGAGCGCTTATCGACTTACCAGAAGAGTATTTGCTGTGGTTTGATAAGAAGGGCTTCCCTGAAGGGGAGCTCGGGCGTTTGTTGCAACTTTGCTTAGCGTTGAAAATTGAAGGCTTAGACAGCGTGGTTAAGCCACTAAAGCGTATGTGATCTAGTGGCTAACCGAGTTATTTTTTCATCAGTTTGGCGAGATCGGCAAAGGGATTATAGGTCGCGCTTTGATGATCGTCTAATCTCACAACAGGCTCAGCGCCAAATCGGTCGTGGTCTGAATATTTAGAGTGCTCATGATCGTGACAATAGAGGCATAAAAGCTCCCAGTTACTGCCATCTTCAGGGTTATTGGTGTGATCGTGATCTTTGTGGTGCACAGTTAATTCTCGTAAATTTGAATAAACGAATTCACGCGTGCAATTGCCACACACCCAAGGGTAAAGTTTAAGTGCTTTTTCTCGGTAACCGCTCTCTTTACGAGCATAATTGGCACTTGAACCATAAAAATCTGACGACATGTTAATTCCAACCATTGATTAAAAATACTTTTTCGATATTAAAAACCAAAAATCTGCGCTAATCAAAGTTTGTGTGATTTATTTTAATGCACGCCCTCACACCTTAGCGTAAGTGTCACTTTTACCACTCAATCTCAATCGGCGTGCCTTCTTTGACTAGGCTCAAAAATTCATCCATTTCTGAGTTAGTCAGTGCAATACACCCATTAGTCCAATCAAAACTTTGCACATATTCTGGTCGTTGCTTGTCGCCATTTTTTAGGCCATGGATTTTTATATCACCACCGGGATTGATGTTTAAGCGCTGTGCATGCACTTTATCTTGATGATTCGGGTAACTGATATGAATCGAACGATAATAGCCAGAATCATTACTGATAGCTTCAAGATAGTATCGACCTTCTGGAGTACGTTGATCGCCTTCTTGCTGTTTATGTCCTTTGGGTTCTTTACCCAAGGCAATTCGATACTCTTGAATGATCTGCTGTCCCGAGATTAAGTACATGCGACGCTTAGATTTATCCACTTTGACCAGATCAATCTCAGCCGCTGCGCTGTTGAGTGAAAAACATAGAAACAAAAGTAGCCTAAAGTATTGGGTCATAGAGTGTCAGTACTGATAAGGTGGCAAATAGAGAGACATTATGCAGCGGAAGAATGAACGTGGCTAGTTGTCAATATTGTCTTGCAAATAAGACAATACTAAAAATAATAGGGTTAACCATGTAATAAATGGAAACAGAATCTCAAAAATGTAGGTTAACTCTAGGATGTAAAAACATAGAGTGCAAATTTGCGGCCGACTTAACAGCGACCTTTTTAAGAGTTTGATTGCACATGATCTTTTGTCTAATTTTGCAATGAAAATTATTAAAATGTCAGGCCGCTCATATGTTCTCTCGTACTTTACTCAAACAGATTTCTTCTGCTCGCAACCACCGTATGCTCGCGGAAGCAATGTTTGATTTTCTTCAAAGTTTCATTTCTCCCAAATCAATGCGGATCTTTCATGCACCAACATTAAACAAGCGCCATGAGTCATTATTTGAGTACAACTTACCGACTGCTCTGCAAAATTATCCAAATACCTTTTGGAATTGGGCCGCACAATTTGACACCTCTGATGGTCTAATTCCACTAGCGATCAACACCTGCAATTGGGACTACCGTAGTGTGATGGGCGGTGAGTCTTATCTTTTTATGTTAGATAACCACCCTGATTTAAGAACCTATTTGCTGCTTGAGGCAATTGATAACGTCAACATTCATGCGAAAACAGAATCCGGAGAGCTCGATTGTTTGCAACTGATTGCGGCTCGTTGGCAATGTCTTCGCGCGGAATCTGAAGCGGCAAAGGAGTTTAAAAATAGAGATATCCGCGAAGCAAAGTATTTGGATGAAATTAAACAGCGCGAAATGTTCATTGATAACATGAAGCTGGTTCATCAATTAGCGATTGAACTGGCTAACCCAGACAATTTGGATGCGCTGCACAGAGCGGCCGTTGATGTAACGAAAACACGCTTAGGGTTTGATCGAGCCGCTTTTTTAGTTCTTGATATGAAAAAACGTTGTTTTAGCGGAACTTATGGTACGGATGAAAGCGGAAAAACGGTGAGCGAACACCATACCCAATACGATTTGCACCAGCTAGAAGAAAGTTATTTAAGCGGTCTTTCTGATGATACTAAAAGTTTGGTGCTGATCGACGATGCCCCTCTATACACGGCAGGAAATGTGGTAGGACAAGGGTGGAATGGGATGTTAATCCTACGTGATGGTAATGAAACCATTGGTTGGATCGCGATTGATAACTACATTAATCGACAGCCCATAACTGAATACCAAAAGCAGATGTTGGAATCTTTTGGTTCATTGCTTGCGCAAATTTATATTCGCAAGCGTCAGGAGCAAAATGTTCGCATGTTGCATGCGAGCATGGTTGAACTGTCACGTTGTATGACGGTGAGTGACGTGTGCAAATCGGCGGTCAGTTTTGCGATTAACCGCATGGGCATTGATCGTCTGGCGGTGTTTTTGACCGATAAACACTGCTCGTACATTCAAGGAACGTGGGGAACCGATATCCAAGGCAACATTGTGGATGAATCCTATTTTCGTTCTGGGACCACCAATAATATGATTGTTGATATGGCCAAAGCCAACCCCAATGAGGTGGTGTTTGAAGAGTCAGTCCCTATTTATCATGACAGCAACATTGTTGGTTTTGGCTGGACAGCCATGACCATGCTTACCAACAATGGCGAACCTATTGCTTTTATTGCTGCGGACAATTTGATCCGCCGCTCACCACTGACTTCACAACTGCGAGAAGTGATCCGCATGTTCGCTTCGAATTTAACCGAAGTATTGATGCGCACCAGTGCTCAGCAGGCGATCAGTGAACTGAATGAGAATTTAGAAATTGAGGTGCGTAACCGTACCTATGAGTTACAAAAAGTGAACGACAAACTGGACTTAATGGCCAAAATGGATCCATTAACTCGCCTTGGAAATCGTCGGATGTTAGCTCATTTATTGGAACGCATCGGTTCGAGAGTACAAGCGGAGACCGTAAGCTATGGTTTAATTCTGCTTGATATTGATCACTTTGGTTTATTTAATAATTACTACGGTCACTTAGAAGGGGATATTGCTTTGATTCGTATTGGCCATATTCTCAACCAACATGCTCAGGCAGAGAATGAACTCTTTTGCCGAATTGGTGGTGAAGAATTTATATTGTTGGTGGCCAACCGTGATGCAGCAGAAGTGAAAGCGTTGGCTGAAAGCATACGCTTTAGTATTGAACGAGAGCAGATTGAACATAGTGAGAACCCTGATGGTGACTGCTTAAGTGTCTCGATTGGTTACACTATTGCCCAGTACCTTCCCAGTGAACTTAAGTTTGAGGAGATGTACAGCAAAGCGGATAAGGCACTTTACCAAGCAAAAGATAATGGCAGAAACCAAGTCGTTGGTTACTCTGAGCAAAAACACCATACTCGAAGTCATAAAGTCGCCGCGCCAAATTCATAGTGTTAGCGCGGCGAGTCATGGCAAGGATAATGAGAACAGCAGATTATTCAGTCTGAGAGGTAATATTCAACCGTTGAAACGACGCGTACTTTTTTGATGTAAGGAGTATTGTTATCACGATCCACAATACTAAATTGTCCCTGTGAAGCGCGTTTAATCTTGCCAAGTGAGCTTTGCGAATCTTTGGCAAATTTCTCTGCGACTTCTCTTGCTTGTTTGGTCGCTTCTTCAATCATGCCGGGTTTGATTTCATTCAGTCCAGAGAATGAATAATCAACGCGGTTGTTGTAAGGATCTTGATTAAAAACGATGCCTTGTTTTCCTAAATTGCCGAGCTTATTAATGGCCTCGCGCACTAGGTCAACTTGATTGCTGTACACCGTAATGGTTTGGTTCGCTAAATAACGAAACTCGACTAAATTTTCTCCACCATACTGCTGTGCTTTTTTGTCGATCACCGCTGGCGATGATAGCGAGACACTTTTTTCATCAATGCCTTGTTGAGCTAAAAATGCGGTCACCAGTTGGCTCTGTTTTTCAATCGTGTTGAACATGGTGGGTAAATCATTATCGGCCACACTAAATTGGATCGGCCAAACAACGGTGTCGGCGGGATATTCTCGCTCTGATAATCCTTTAACGGTCACCACGCGCTCATACTCTTTATATTTCACAGCCGTTTGCTGCACAAAGTAACCTAGGGTTGCGAGCCCGAGTATTAAACTCAAACCGATGATCAATGAAGCGCTACTTTTTATTTGCATGCCTTGTTTTCCTTTTGTTGGCAACAGTCCCAAAATGACTTGAAGTCACAGCGGCTAGTCGTTTGGATATAACAACACACCTTAGATTTGATATTGTGATTTCGACAGCTATTTTCGGTTAGAGTTTTGCCAGAGATTCTAACTTTTTATGCTGGCGCTTAGTTTGCTTTTTTTGAATGGCATCAATCATAGAGATTAACGCTGAGCCATCCCAATCACTTTTCTGAGGTGCGTACAAAGTTTTAAGTTGCTGGTTGACTTGTGTATCTAGTGCGGTTTTCTCTTCATCACTTAATACGACTGAATCGCGCCAGAGGGTGAAGTAATAGCTGATTTTGGCACCATCTTGGCTTTGTACCGCTTCTTTTAACTGTTGATATTGGTGGCCTTCAAGCGGTTGATGATGAGCGTTGGTTTCCAGTGCTGCTGTCTGTGGCGCGTTACGAAATGACCAAGCGACTACCATAGTCGCCATCCATAGCAGTGCAAAAAATGCGGTAAAGTAGGGCCAGTATCCTGCATCTTTAACGGTGACGGTTTGTACTGTTGGTGGTGTCAGCACAGAGGTGGATGGGTTGAGTGATTCACCTGGCGAAACCTCTAGCTTTAATCCTTTGGCTTGCGCGCTTTGCTGAGATTCGTTTTTGGTGTCCCACCAACTGACGGTGAGATCCGCTAGATCAACCTTATCGACGGTTTTTGGGATGAGTACTTGTTTTAGCGTCATTTGCACATCGCCATTATCTAAGCTTTTAAACTGAGGCTTTTCAGCATAGAGCCGAATTGAGTCTGGATATTGCACTGAGAGGTTAGGCAACTGCGTCTGCGTAAGGCCTTTCACTGTCAGAATCCATTCACGAGTCAACGATTCACCCACTTTGGTTTTAAAGCTCTCGGCGGTGATGATCTGCCCTGTGGCATCTCGCCACGTTTGGTTGAGTGTTAGTTTTGGCGTAGGTAGCCAAGTGCCTTGATAGCTACCCGGTTTCGGCAGTACGGTGAGCGAAAAGGTTTTGGCCGGAATATCGACTTGCAGCAAGCGGGTGCTGCCCGTTTGGTTGTTACCATAGATGAGGCCAGCTTTAAACGCAGGGCCGGATAACGTGAAAGTTCCTGCCTCTTGGGCCGTGACTCTAAATTTTTGGTCTACAACAGTGACTTCAACCCCATCCAATAAGCTTTGGTATTGGTTAGCTTCTCCCTCGGTCGTCAGTTCTAATCCTTGTACAGCGGGTGGCGTAATTTGTGGATTTTGCAGCCTTCTTGGGTCAGCTTTGATGATTAGGCGAGCATTGAGAAAAGTGCTTTCACTCGGGTAGAGTTTGCTACGTTCTAGATCGGCTTGTATTTCAACAAGGTCAGATTGCTTGGGAGCTTCACCATCAGCGATAACTTGAATCGCGATCGGTTGAGTAGTAGCGCCATTGACGGTAAAACTAGGAATGGTCAGTATGCCGAGTTTGTTGGCTGCCAACGATACATTCCATTCACTGCGCGTGCTGCGATCGCCATTGATGATGTTCACCGAAGTACCAAAACTTGGGCGGCCAAGAAAAAAATCGTCTTCTAACACCTTAAAGTCGATCGCATCGGTCGATACTTTTTCATCGGCAACAATTCGTAATTGGAATACTTCATTTTTCGCGACCTTATTTTTACTGACGCTGGCGTAAAGTGCAGCCGCGTTAGCGGCCGAGCTCAGTAGAGCAACAGAAACTAGGCTGATAATCGCAGCCCAGAATGAACGCTTGATCGATTTCATACTTACCACTTCTTGCTGTTATTTTGTGGAGGTTGTGCTTGGTCTTCTTGCCGTTGTCTTGCTTGTAGCAACAATTGTGCTTTGAGTAAGCCACTAGGATCTCGTGCACTTTCGACTTGTTCTAGCTTGCGAAGTTGCGGGTCAATAGTTTGGCTATCGCCTTGCTGTTGTGATTGCTTCTGTGTTTGCTGCTCAGAGGCTTCTTTGTCACTGACCTCATCTTCGTTGTTCATTGATTCATTTGTTTGAGTCGCTTCAGTCTGCTGTTGAGAGGCAGGCGATTCATCCGCAGTGTTGGCCTTGGATCGCTCACTTTGCTCATCTTTACTTTGTGCCGATTGAGGCGATGACTGAGAGCCGTCGTTCTGCGGTGAGTTATCGCTTTGGTCGTCAGGTTGATCTCCGGTTTGTTCGCCATCTTGTTGTTGTGCATCGTTTTTATTCTGTTCATTATTTTTATTTTCCGACCGATTTTGATCTTGATTTGGATTGGAAGGCTCACCAGACTGTTGCTGTTGCTGTTGCTGTTGCTGTTGCTGTTGCTGTTGCTGTTGCTGCGCTTTTTTTACGATTTCCAAATTATGCTGAGCATCTTTATGGTTTGGGTCGCGTTTTAACACCTCTTCATACAAGGTTTGGGCCTTTTCCAATTCTCCATTTTGCGCGTAGGCGTTGGCCAAGTTGTATTGCACTCGCACACTGTCTTGTGGCAGTTGAGAGAGGGTCTCCACCGCTGCCTGATATTCTCCAGCCTGATATTGAGCGATGCCTTTCCACTCTAAGTCTGTAAATTGTTCACTGGCCGCTTGATACTCTTTTGCATCAAAGGCTTTTTTGGCTTGTTGATTGCTATTTAGCCAAGGTGAAGCCTGTACACTATTGCTGTGCAGTATAGGGATGAAGAGCAGTAACAAAGAAAAAATGACGCCACGGCGAAACAAAAGCAAACACGGGATAATGAGGAGCAGCACTAACCAATAGCCATTGTTAACGCGCTCTTTCACCATTTGTTGACTCTTGGTTGTACTGTGTGGTTGTTCGTTTTGGTCTAGCTTAGCGATCATTGCGACATCGCTATTGTCTAAGCTGATTGGCGTAAATAATCCATTTATATTCTGCGCGAGCGACTGCATATTGGCAAAGTTGGTCTTGGCCACTACGGTCTGCCCTTGTGCATTTTTCAGTAAGCTGCCATCGCTGAGCGTAATAGGCGCGCCCGCTTGTGTACCAATGCCTAAGATCACCAATTTCCAACGCGTATTGGTAAGCTGTGTTTCAATCTGAGCTTGCTCTTGTGAGTCGATGTCATCGGTCAATAACACAATGTCACCTTGTGCAAGGCCGGCATTTTTCATCATGTCGATGGCTAATTGAACCGCGCGAGCCGCATCTGCGCCGGGGTAGGGCATAATATCGGGCGATAGATTGGGCACTAAGTTGCTTAGGGTTGCGGTGTCGGTGGTTAATGGGCTAACGGTATAGGCATCACCAGCATAGGCGACAAGCCCTGTACTACCTTCTTGCCATTGTGTGAGTAAGTCGAGCGCTTTATAACGCGCTTGCGTTAAGCGGTTGGGTTTTATATCAGTAGCGTACATCGATAGTGACATGTCCATCACTAATACGCGCGCGTTACTATTGCTGTAACTGGGGCGTGTTTGAGATTCAAAACTCGGACCAGCTAGCGCCAGTACTGCGAGCAGCCAACTGATGCTGATGATCACAATGGCCGCGTTATGCTTTTTATCGCTCAAACCCATCGCCTTAGCCAGATGAGGTGCTATCAAGGAGTGTCGTTTGGCACGCAGAGTGAACCAGCCCAGCAGTAGTGCTAAGGGGAATAGTGCGGTTAACCACCAAGGTGTAAGAAAAACAAACTCAGACATGATTTCTCCTTAGTAGCGCTAAGAGTACAGAAAGCGCGAGCGCTATCGCCAACGGATAACCAAACCATTCGCTTTGTGGACGCCAAGTTTGGCTTGCTTGGCTTATGGGTTCTAATTGATTAATGGTGTCGTATATTTTGGCGAGGTCTTGGCTATTTCGTGCGCGAAAATATTGGCCACCAGTCATGGTCGCTATTTGTGTTAACGTCTTCTCATCTAAATCTTCCGCGGTATTGATTTTTCGAGTCATAAAAAACTCTTTGACCATCATTTCGCCAGCGCCAATACCGACTGTGTAAATGGTGGCATTGTATTTTTGGGCAATTTTCGCAGCTTCGATTGGGTCGAGCACGCCAGCAGTATTGCTGCCATCGCTGAGTAAAATCATCACCCGCTGTGGGGCATCACTATCGATAAACGTTTTGGTCGCAAGCCCAATCCCTTCACCAATGGCGGTTTGGGTGCCGATCAGCTTAAGGACGGCTTGATTAAGCTGCTGGCGAATGGTGTTTCTATCCAGAGTCAACGGCGTTTGTAGATAGGCGTGATCGGCAAATAAGACTAACCCAAGGCGATCACCTTCGCGCTTGTCAATAAAATCAGAGAGCACATTTTTAACGGCGCTCAAACGATCAATGTACTGATCGCCAAGCAGCATATCTTCTTGGCTCATGGAGTAAGAGAGGTCAACCACCAGCATCAGATCTCGGTGTTTGGGCTGAGCAATAACCGGGTCGCCAAACCACACTGGACGGGCTGCGGCGATCAATACTAAGCACCAAATAGCGCTTGCAATGATTTTAGCGATGATCTGGTTTGGTGCTTGACGCTGATTATCTTTAGGAAGGTAGGGCAGGTGAATCGCTGCCCTTTCTTTTGCTGGTGGTAAGAATCGATAAACGACCAGCGGGAGTGGCAGCAGACATAGCATCCACCACCACAATAACTCTATATTTGCCAAAGCCTAGCTATCTCCGTTTTTTAGGCGGCAAAGCATCATTAACCCATTGATAGCAGTGATTAATCAGTTCTTGACTGTTTTCTGTTTTCTGCTTTTGGTATAACGCTTGCTGCCACAATGTTTCATTGGGAACAAAAAGAGGGTAAGAAATTTGTGAATCTAAAAAGGTGTACCACTCTTTGCCGGTAAGATGTGCGATTTCCATACGAGGGTAGTAACAAAGCGCGGCTTGACGAAGTAGCTCAATCGCTGAAGAAGGAGTTAAATGCCCAAATTGGGGGTTGAGTAAACGCAGCGCCGTTTTTTTCGGGGCTAAGCGTTTACGACGCCAACGAATGGCTAACACCAGAATCAGCAGACAGAGCAGTATGCCCGCCGCGCTTGCCCACCATCCCCAAGCCAAGGGAAACCAAGAGGGTAGCTCAGGCAGTTGCATCGCGCTTAAATCTAAAAGTGTAGCTATTGATGATTCCTTCATTCTTTATATCCGGATAGTTGTTGCAACAAAGGTTTCTCACTAGAGAGTGAGGTATAAGAAATTGCCATAGTTTGACTCAATGATTTTAGTTTTTCTTTTTGAGATTCAAAGGCTTTTTTTAACCCTAAGCGCGTACTATTTTTCGAAAAGTTGAGCCAGCTCGTCTGTTGGTCATCGGTTACGCGTTCTACACCGCGAAATTGGGTCTCTCCTTGCTCTAATGGATCGTAAATGTGCACAATTTTTACACGATTATGTCGCTGCAATTGGTTGACTATTGGTTGTAATGTGGCATTGAAATGGACGAAGTCACTGATCAAAATCACTTCACTGCCTTTAGGGCACAAACGATTCAACGCAGTTAGGCCGCGCTGCATGCTGTGTGATTTCGTTTTATCAAGCTCCAGCAGCTGTTGGTTTTGTAGTGTCACCAACTGTTGCAACAGCTGTAATGGCCCTTTTTGGCGGCTAGTCGGTTTTAACTCAACCAGTGTCGAACCAGTATCAATCACCGCGCCCACTCGGTCCTTGTTGGCAATGCTTAACCAACTGAGCAAGCTTGCCATGTGCGCCGCTTGCACTGATTTGAGCATTAACTGCGATCCAAACTGCATAGAGCGGCTCAGATCAACGTAAAGAATGACGGGTTTTTCTCGTTCTTCACTGAACAGTTTGGTATGAGGCTTTCCCGTACGCGCAGTAACGCGCCAGTCGATGGTCCGAATATCATCTCCTGCTTGGTATTGCCTGACCTCAGCAAAGTCCATTCCTCGGCCGAGTTGCTTGCTCTGATGCTGCCCCAATACTTGCGCCCATAAACTTTTAGCAGGTGGCAGCCAGCGAATAGCGTGCTGCTTGTAAGGCAACAGTTCAGCCAATGAAAGTGTGACACCCGTACTAAACGGTGGAAGTGACTCTTGCATAGTAAACCTTAGTCTTAGTGCTAAGCACTACCAACCAGTGAAAGTAAGTGAGTGATAACTTGGTTGGGATGTACGCCTTCAGCCTGTGCTTGGTAGCTCAATAATAGACGGTGGCGCAAAACCGGAAATACCATCGCTTGAACATCTTCAGGGCTGACAAAATCACGCCCACTGAGCCATGCATGAGCGCGAGCGCATCGATCAAGCGCGATGGTTGCTCGCGGGCTGACGCCCATCTCTAACCATTGTGCCAACGTGGCATCGTAGTCTGCGGGTTTACGCGTTGCCATGATCAGGCGAATAATATATTGCTCAATAGGTTCGGCCATGTGAATGTTCAGCACTGCTTGCCGAGCACTGAAAATATCGCTTTGGCTTAATGTTGGCGGAGAGACTTTCTCAATTCCCTGCGCTTCCCCGCGGTTCAAACGTAAAATGGCGAGTTCATTTTCAGCGTCTGGATAATCAACATTTAAATGCAATAAAAAACGATCCAACTGCGCTTCGGGTAGAGGATAAGTACCCTCTTGCTCGATAGGGTTTTGGGTAGCCATCACTAAAAAAAGTTCAGGTAACGGGTAGGTTTTTCGACCTGCCGTGATCTGTTTTTCGGCCATCGCCTCGAGCATCGCAGCTTGTACTTTGGCTGGAGCGCGGTTGATTTCATCAGCCAATACTAATGAGTTAAAAATCGGGCCTGCTTGAAAGGTGAACTCACCTGTTTCAGGGCGGAAGATATCGGTACCGGTTAAATCGGCGGGGAGCAGATCAGGCGTAAATTGGATTCGATGAAAATCACCTTCTATGCAATCGGCGAGTGATTTCACGGCACGGGTTTTTGCAAGGCCAGGAGGCCCCTCGACCAAAATGTGCCCATCAGCAAGAAGTGCAACTAATAACTGCTTAACTAAACCTGTCTGGCCTATGACTTGCTGATTTAAATAGTGTTGTAGCGATTGAAACGCGTGCGATGGCATTGAATGGGTCTCCTGCTGTTTTGCTGAATTAGTAATTTATTGATTCGAAAAGTTCCATGAAAAGCGTGATGCATCAACTGATTGGCGAATTATTATCCATTTGGCGAAACGAAAGAATGTTTGGTCACCATACTCGACTATGCTTAGGAACAGCTATTGTTGGCCATGATCACATTCTACGTGAAGATAAATCGATTCTATCGATAAATTTCTCAAGAGAGAGGGTTTGTTGCCGATACAAAAAAGTTATTCATGACAAGCCAATAATAAAGAGCGCAAATAATGTTCAAACTTAATTCGATGAGTATTAAGCAAAAGGTTGTATTAGGAATTACGTTCGCGGTACTCGCTTCGACGGTTATCGTTGGTGTAATGGCGCAGCGTCAAGCTCGAGAGGTACTGGAGCACCGATTAATTGATATCGAACTTCCCTCGTTACTTGATCAAATCAGTAGCCAGATAGATCGAGAAGTATCGCAATTGCTCTTTTCTGCTGAGCAACTAGCCAATAATGAATTCATCAAGCAAGCCGTTCAGACGACCAATATTAATGCTGACGCAGAGGCGATGCTGATTAAGCAGCTCAATAATGTACGCGATCAATATTCGTTGAATGATGCTTCTGTGGCTAACCGAAAAACGGCGTATTACTGGAACCAAAATGGTTTTCTGCGTCAGCTTAATCAACAGCAAGATGGCTGGTTTTTTGGTTTTACGCAATCGGGACAAAAGACCATGGTCAGTATGTTCCAAGAGGCAAGTGGCGAAGTGAAAATGTTTGCCAACTATCAAAATGTCAGTGGCGATACGATGTCTGGTTTGTCGAAATCAATGGATGACATGGTGAACCTGCTCAATGGATTTAAAATCGAGGATACAGGTTTTGTCTTTTTGACCAACTCGAAAGGGGAAGTGCAAATCCATCGCCAAAAAGAGAAAGCTAAAGCCTCATTAACACAATTGTACGGCTCAAACGCAAACCAACTATTGAATAAAAGCCGCTTCAACCTGATTTCGACAACCTATCAAAACCAAGATGTTTTTGTCGCTAGTGTCTACGTGAAATCGATGGACTGGTTTGTGATTGGTTCAGTACCTGTGTCGGAAGTCTTCGCCGAATTAAATGCCGTTGCGCAAAAAATGTTGTTCACAACCTTAGCTGTGGCGGGTTTATTTATTTTGATGGGTCTTTTTCTGGCCAATAGTATTGCTAACCCAATTAAACAGATTGCACAACGCTTTACCGATTTAGGTAAAGGCGATGGTGATTTATCGCAACGGATTGAGGTATTGGGCCGCGATGAAATCGCTCAATTATCAGCGGGCTTCAACGGTTTTATTGAGAAGATTCATCAATCGATGAAAGAAGTTGCTTCTACCAGTCATGCATTGCAGTCGGCGGCGGGTCGGGTGTCAGAAAAATCGACGCGAACTCATGACAATAGCCAAGAACAGCGTGACCAAACTATACAAGTGGTGGCGGCGATCAATCAAATGGGGGCCACTATCAGTGAAATTGCTTCTAACGCGGCGACGGCAGCTGAAACAGCAAATCACGCGGCTGATAACACTGAAGTAGGACGTGAAGTTGTAAGCAAAGCCAAAGATGCCATCAGTCGTTTAGCAGCGGATATCGAAAATACGGGTAAAGTGGTGGAGCAGCTAGCATCGACCACTCAAGATATCGGCTCTATTTTAGGTGTTATCCGTGGTATTTCTGAACAAACCAACTTGCTGGCATTAAACGCTGCAATTGAAGCGGCGAGAGCTGGAGAGCAAGGCCGAGGTTTTGCTGTTGTGGCAGACGAAGTACGCAATTTGGCCAGCCGCACGGCCTCTTCAACGGAAGAAATTCAAAAGATGATCAATCAATTACAAAACGATGTAAAAGATGCGGTCTCGGCGATGTCTTCTGGTAAGGCTGTTACACAGGAAGGGGTTGACGCTTCCGATGAAGCGGTGAACGTTTTAGTGAATATTTCAAACAGGATCCACGATATTTCCGATCGCAACACTCAGGTTGCCACGGCGACTGAAGAGCAATCAACGGTGGTGCACACAATCAATCAAAATATTGAAGAGATCAACGCCATCAATGAAGTGACCACCAGCACCGCAGAAGAGTTGGCAGAAGCGAGCCAAGAGCTGCGTGATCTGTCTGGCCGTTTAGATAAAATGGTGGGTAGCTTTAAGCTCTAGAATCATGAGGGGGAAATCGGTACACTTCCCTCATTACGTTTATGTTTAGGTAAGTAAAATGAGTGATTTCGAAAAAGAGTTAGCACAATTGTCGCAACAGGTGGCGGGTGAACCTGAAGTGAAACTGCCTTCGTTGGAAGAGCAAAAAGCGATTGTGGCTGAGCTTAAGCAGCTAGAAGTGGAAGGCAAGCTGACGCCAGAAGTGCTGGAAAAGCATTTTGGACAATTCTTTACAGAAACGGATACCCCCGTCCATTAATTCAAACCCACTTTATTTAATTTAGAGCACACAAGTTTATTTAGAGTACACAATAGTATTTAGGGCACACAGTAGTGGTGCCCTTTTTTATCAGAAAACGTTATTGAGTCATAGGAAGCTGTTGCGCGATATCTTCGAGTGCCTGTTGAAGAATCTCTGTCGTTTGCGCGCCTGAGATAAGATGGCGTTGCTCAATGATCAAGGCTGGTACCGCTTGAATTCCTGCCTCTAACCACTGTTGCTCTGTGACAGAAACGGTTTTCGCCCACGACTCATCAGTTAAAACTGCGCGGCAGATTTCTCTGTCTAAACCAAGGCTCTGTACTAGGTCGAGCAAGACATCATCGTCATCTAAGGCTTGCCCGAAAGTGAAATAAGCACGAAATAGTGCCATTTCCAGCTCTAATTGTTTTCCTTGGCTATTCGCCCACATTAATAATTGATGCGCTTTACGGGTATTATAAATACGCATGTTGTCACTAAAATTGAATTGAAAGCCGACTTCTTGCCCTAAGGCGCTGAGGGTTTGGCGTGCTTGTAAACTTGCTTCTATCGACGTGCCATATTTTTTGGCTAAATGTTGCTGTAGGTGTTCACCACCTATAGGCATAGCAGGGTTGAGTTCAAAAGGGTGCCAATGGATGTCTGCATCGATCGTATCGCTGAGAGCCAGCAGCGCTTGCTCTAACCGCTTATAGCCAATGATGCACCAAGGGCAGACAACATCTGACACGATATCAATGCGTAGTTTTTTCATTTTCTTCCCTACCGCGATTGGCAATTCACTGACCTTAATTATAGCGAGATTATCAGCATAAACTGTGACTTGTTGTGTAGCCCTTTGGAAAGCTAGGCGCTTTTTTATCGCTCTACGCCTTTTCTCTCATACAAACAATATTGCAATAAGGCTGATGGAATTGCTGAAACGCTCTCTATACTCTAAAAACGTTAAATGCAGAGAATTAAACTGCGCTTTGAGAAACAAGTGACGTATTGTGAGGTTTCGCCTCTTTCAACTTGTGAGTTAACCATGATGAACAGGGACATTGACGTATGACAAATGTTCAACCAACCGATGTGATTTTGCATGCTTTTGATTGGCCGTATCGTTTAGTCGCTGAGCGTGCAGAGCAAATTTTCCAACTGGGTTATAAAACGGTGTTGATTTCACCGCCGATGAAATCGTTCAAAACCGCTCAAGGTACAAAATGGTGGCAACGTTACCAGCCGCAAGATTATCGCATCATTGATAATCAACTGGGCAATACCCATGATTTTAAACAAATGGTTGAAACCTTAACCGCATTAGGCTTGCGAATTTATGCCGATGTGGTGTTCAACCATATGGCCAACGAATCCAAATTGCGTTTGGATTTACAATACCCGAGCGCACAAGACTTAGCTTCCTACCAGAATAAAAGCGATGAGTACCAAGCGCTGCGCCTCTTTGGTGATCTGACCCAGCCACTCTTTGATAAAGATGACTTTGTGGAAGCGTTTGGTATAAAAGATTGGAAGGATCGTTGGCAAGTGCAAAATGGCCGCATTACTGGAGGGGCGCATGATCCGGGCCTACCCACGTTGCGTGATAATGAACATGTGGTTGTGCAACAACAGGCTTATTTAAGGGCATTGAAAGCGTTAGGAGTCAAAGGATTTCGAATTGATGCTGCTAAGCATATGTCTATTGAGCATTTGAAGAAAGTATGGGCCGATGACATTACGCAAGGCATGCATATTTTTGGCGAGATCATTACTGATGGCGGTGCAACCAAAGAAGAGTACCAACTTTTTCTCGAGCCTTATCTGCAAGAAACCAAGTTGGGTGCTTATGATTTTCCACTATTTCAAACGGTATACGATGCGTTACAAACAAAAGGTAGCCTGAAATGGCTGATTGACCCTTATTGTTTTGGTCAGGCGCTTTCCAACAACCGAGCGATTACGTTCACCATTACGCATGATATCCCCAACAACGCTGTGTTTGCCGACCTCGTCATGGATGAAGCCTTAGAAAATATCGCCTACAGCTACATTCTTGGTCGCGATGGGGGAGTGCCATTAATTTACACTGATTTGAACACCAGTGGCATTTTGAACCATGCTGGTCTTCCGCGCTGGCAAGAGGCATGGTGTTCGCCACAAATGGCGGCGTGTATTGCTTTTCATAATAAAATGCATGCGTTGCCAATGAAAACGCTAGAAGCGAGTGATGACTTGTTAGTGTTCAGCCGCGGTAAGGAAGGGATAGTGGTTTTGAACAAATCTCAACGCAGTCAGCGCGTTGAAATTGATTGGACAAATCCAATGCTAGAATTGTTTACGAAGCAGCAGTATCAACCCAATAACCAAAAGATTGTCATGGATATCGCCGCTCGTTCTAGCGCCATGCTTTGTCTGCTATCAAATGTCTGATGGTGAATAAAACGGTGACTCGTTAGAAAAGTAAAGGCGCGTAATCAGCGCCTTTACTGAGTCTACCCAGTTGCTGCGGTAGAGGATTAAACGATAAATTTATTCAATATAGCATCTTGCTCTCTGATATTTTCGGTTTGAGCTTGCATGGCGATATTGGCATTGTCAGCGGCGTCTGCAACTTGAACGGAAAGATCTTTGATCTTAACCGTGTTGTTGTTGATCTCTTCTGCTACCAAGCTTTGTTCTTCGGCTGCCGAAGCTATTTGGATATTCATATCACTAATTTGCTGAATAGCATCGCGGATTTTCAGCAGAGCATTATTCGCTTCTTCGGCACGATTGACCGCCTCAGCTGCCGTTGTTTTACTCTGATTCATCGCATTGGCAACAGAAGTAGCGCTCGACTGCAACTTCTCAATCATATTACGGATCTCCGTCGTGGATTGCTGCGTTCTTTGCGCCAGCGTACGCACTTCGTCTGCAACGACCGCAAAGCCTCGGCCTGACTCTCCAGCCCGAGCCGCCTCTATTGCTGCATTTAGTGCCAGCAAGTTGGTTTGGTCAGCAATGTCGTTGATCACTTTCAAAATAGTTTCGATGTTTGCCGTTGCATTTTCTAGTGCGCTTACTTCGGTTACCGCAGCATCAATTCGAGTCGAAAGGTTATCGATCGCTTGAGTGGTTTGAGTCACTACATTGGTTCCAAATTCAGTCGCGTCATCAGCATCTTTTGCCGCCGATGCCGCGCCTTGCGCGTTGTTGGCGACATCGCCAGAAGTGGTGGCCATCTCATGCATGGCCGTAGCTAATTGCTCAAGTTCATGCAGTTGATCACGCATCGCTTCGGCCGATTCTTGCAACCCCATCGAGGTCATTTCCGAACCGCGTAAAATTTCTGAACCGATGGCTTTAGACTGGGTAATTTGTTGTTGTAAGGCTTCAGTAAAGGTATTGAAACCGACCGCTAATACCGAGAATTCTTTATCCGTGTCGGTGGCTAAGCGTTGGGTTAAGTCACCACTACCAGAGGCAACGTTCTGTATTGCATCGTTGAGCGCACCTAGCGGCTTCATCAATAAGCGGATAAGCACAAGCAGTATCGCAATACTAAACACTAAAGCGATCAGCGTATAGATTATCGAACTGTTGCGCAGTGTCGCTAAAGACGCATAGGCGATCTCTTCATCCAAAACGACACCGACGTACCAGTCCTCTCCAGGGACTTTTGAAAAATCGAGTGTGTAGTGTTTATTGTCGATCAGCACTTGTTTAGGTTCTTCGGCGATAACGGCATTACCTAAGTATTCTTTCATTGGCTTGCCGTTCATCTCTGCTCGGGGGTGGGCTATAGTTGTGCCGTCGGATGAAACCATAAACACATAGCCTGCATCAAATAATTTTACGGTGTTGACCAATTCTGCTAACCCAGCAAGGCTAACATCGTAGAAGATGGCGCCGATAAACTTGCCGTTATCTTTAACGGGCGTGGCAATAGACACCAATATTTCATTGGTCGCAGAATCTGCATAGGGGGCCGTAATGATCAGTTTGTCGGCATTTTTTGCATCAATATACCAAGGACGAACTCGGGGGTTCCAAGTGGCCCCCGGGTTCCAAGCCGGATCATTACTGATGTACGAACCATCACTCTCAAAACCGACCCCAGCCAGTAAAAAAGTTTGTTTGACAATCGGCCTTGTGATGACCTTAGACATGCTTTCTCGGTTAATGTCGACTTCCAACATGCTGGTGGCGTAAGCGGCAATGGCCTTGCGGCTATTAATCTCTGCACCAGCTGTATTGCTAACCCCATCCACTATTTCAGTTACACTCGCTTCAACTTGTGACTTCACTTCTTTTTGGACGGTGAAGTATTGTTGCATCGTCAGCAGAGTAACAGTGACCAACAGCAATAAAGATGATGCTGTTACGATCTTATGGCTGAATTTCATGGCAATCCCTTCCATCAATAAATATTAATATTATTAATAAATGTATAGTTAGGGATTGATCATTCAGCCAGTAAACAATCCATTTTTAAGCGAAAAATTACAAATTTCGCCCGAGAACTAAAAGCGCAAGTTGTTGGCACTCTTGTTCATTTCCTTGGAAAAGCTCATCGACGATTTGGTTCAGCTTGATGCCAGACAGTTTGCGCTTTTGTGCCTCACGAACACGTAGTGCTATTTGACATTCAATTGGTAGCTCACTTACTTGATGTGGTTGCCACGCTGATAGCTTTTCGCTGAAGTTGTTTAACGATAATTTGGGTTTAAAATGCGTGGCTTCACTTTTTAGTACATGAAGAAGGTGCGAATAGATTTCATCGTTAGGTTGACATTGACTCAGGTGATCACAAGCGGCTTGGCTCAGTTCAGATAAGGTAACGTAACCCGCTTGATGGGAAAAATCGGCGGTTAAACGTACTGAAAAATCGACACGCTGCCACTGCGTATTAGGAAAAATAGTCAGCGAGCATAAACAGTCAAAAGGGATCCAAAAACTCTGCTTTGCTTCAACTGAATATTCATGTTTGCCAAGTTTACACAGTACTAATCCGCTCATTACTCGAATCAAACTGTGTTTGATGGCTTTCTTGCGAGGGGTGACAACTAAGTTAGCAGACAGTAAGGCTTCAAATTGAATCGCGTAGTTCATGGTACTTCTCACTGATTTTGGGGCGCTAAGAGTACCTTGTCTCACAGAAAATGCCAAATATGCGAACTAAAATCACCTTATTCTGGTCTGACCTTAGTGAATCTGTTACGACTGTAGCTGCGAGCTACGTCAACTATGCGTAGAATGAGCCAGCTTTTTATTTGATGTATGAATATATGACCACCACAACTGATCCTTATGTAGATATCCGTCCTTACAACGACGATGAGATTCCCGCGGCTATTGACCGTTTAATCAATGATGAAGAATTTATCTCAGCTATTTTGCAACATCGTTTTGACAAACGCTCTGCTTGGCTAAAATCGATACTGAGCCCTTTTGTAAAAGCATACTTAAAGTTTAAATGGGCCAAACTCACGTCCGTGGAAGCAATCCAACTTGAAGTGAAGAAATACCTCACAAAAACACTAGAATCAACGACACAAGGTGTCACCTTCAGTGGTCTCGATAAATTGGATAAACAGACGGCTTATTTATTTATTTCGAACCACCGTGATATCGCGATGGACCCAGCATTGGTCAATTATGGTCTGTATATGTCTGGGCATAAAACTGTGCGTATTGCGATTGGTGATAACTTATTGAAAAAGCCTTGTGCTACAGAGCTGATGCGTCTTAATAAGAGCTTTATTGTGAAACGCTCTGCTAAAGGCCCGCGCGAGATGATGAAAGCGCTCAGTACCTTATCTGCCTACATTAAACACTCACTTGAAACTGGAAATTCTATCTGGATAGCGCAAAAAGAGGGACGAGCAAAAGATGGTAACGATTTTACCGATCCGGCCATTTTGAAAATGTTCCATGTGGAAGGGCGCAAGCAGAAAATAGAGTTTGCTCAGTATATTCAATCGCTCAAAATTGTCCCGGTCGCGATTTCATATGAAAATGATCCGTGCGATATGGCCAAAGCGTGTGAGTTGTATGAAAAAGCGACGCATGGGCGTTATGAAAAAGGGGAATTTGAAGATATTGAAAGCATTGTCCAAGGTATTGTCGGTGAGAAAGGCCGAGTACATGTTGGCTTTGGTGAAGTGATTACTCAAGCATTTGAAACGCCAGAAGCATTGGCGCAAGAGATTGATCGCCAAATTCACGCAAACTACAAATTATTCCCGATCAATAAGTTAGCGGCTGGGATAGAAAGTAGTGATATCACGCCAGATATCCGCGCTCACTTAGAAAGCAAGCTGACTCAGATCCCTGAAGGGGCACAGCGCTATTTACTCGATAGCTACGCCAACCCAGTAAAGAATCAGCAATAATCATTAAACGATGAAGAGAGGGGCCCACGGCTTCTTCTCTTCTCTTCTCTTTTTCTAGCCTATCTTGCGACCGCGCCGCCAAGGGTCAGTTTGCTTGGCCATTTACTGATGACATTACCTCCCAAATAAATATTACCATTGACGGTCATCGTGTCAGGAAATTCGGTGATTTTGGAACCGCCAATAAACAAACTCCCTTCCACAACCAAACCTTCGGGCAATTGGGTTAATGGCGTTCGAATTACGCTCAAATCCCCCTTGACTAAGAGATTCGCAGGCAGCGTTTCAAGCGGTGTATCCGTGAAATTCAGGTAACCACCGACCTTGATTCTCATTGGCCACGATTTGATTTTACTACCCAGTAAGTTCGCATAACCACGAATAGTGGTGCCTTTGGGAATATTCTCTAGCAAGCTATTAGATGCTTCTAAACTACCCTGCACATTTAAGCCCTTAGGCAGGGATTTTATCGATGTCTTAGCAATATTTAGGTTGCCTTTGAGCGTGAGATTTTCGGGTAGTGTTGTGTAGGGCTTATTACGCAAATAGAGATTGCCATAATTATCAAGGTGGTTAAGGATTTGATATTGATCGAGCGGCTGTGACCATGCACAAGAGGCATAGAGAAGGTTGCATAATGTTAGTAAAAGCGAAAACTTATTCATAAAGCCTGCAGATGAAGACACGATACCTAAAGTATCGGCAGATTACGGTTAAGCTTCAATAATGCATTGCCTAGGATGAGAAAGCAAAGTGCTTGGGCGATAAAAAAGCGAGCCATGATTAGGCCCGCTAAGAGCAATTAGATTAACGAGCCAAAGAGCGCGACTTCAGTTCAAAAATAAGTTTTTCGGCACTGACTTCAAATTTGAAACGTGCATGCAATTCAGTAGAGTTATCATCTAACGGTGAAACTTCAAACTCAACATTATCTGAAACCTGTTTGGCAAGAGCGAGGTACTTCTCAAATTCAGCTTCTAGCTGAGCTTTGTTGGGTGCCATGACCATCACTTCCGCAACTTCATCACCTTCTTTGATAATAAAGCCAATTTCGCCAGCGCAGCCACATGCTTCGCAGACTTGGATATCAACGTCTTTTTCGATACTCATTGTGAATCCTCTTAGTAAATGTATGGACATTCTAACGGGCAAATCGTTTATCAGCCACAAAAAGCCAATCAGGTTTGGGGTAAATCGCGTCTTATTTTGGTTGTTCGAAAGTTTTTAGCCATCGTTATGAATTAATGAGTGTGATACTGCTCAAATAATCACTAGTTTTTGTGTCATAAATTTGTCAGAACAGTCTTCAGTTCGTTGCGAATTTTTGACGATTGTACGATTATTCGGTTGAAACAATTATTAATATTATAAATTGCGCTTCATCCATTAGTGGTGATGACTAATAAACTGGAAATTTAAGTTTCATTAGTGATAGCTAAAGGAGTGACAGTAACAAGCCAGTAGATAACGCTTTTAACAAGATAATTCTGGTTTGAATTTACTGTTTTAAGGGATGGTTTTTTAGACAGAAAATGCCATGCCACGAGGGGTGATTCGCGAAACGGCACTATCATCGCAATTGAGTTAGATGGATTAATAAAAAAGAGAAGAGTCTGGACCATGCCAAAGCGTAGTAAAGAAGATACTGAAATCACCATTCAGAGAATAATGGATGCTGTTGTCGATCAGCTATTGAGACTGGGTTACGACAAAATGTCGTATACCACGTTGAGTCAGCAAACAGGGGTTTCACGAACGGGGATTAGCCACCATTTTCCAAAGAAAACCGATTTTACGGCCGCTTTAGATGGGCGGATTTTTAAGCTGTTTGTTGAGCATTTAGATTTTGAAAATGACCTTTCAAGCTTTTCAAATAGCTGGATAAATGCGCTGGAAAATGCACAATTTTTGGCTATTTTGCGTTTATTATTTCATCATGTTGTGACGACTGAAAATGCGGATGAATTTGCAGCAAACGGTGTCGATCGGTTATACAAAACGGTGGCTGTACAGTTTGGCAAAGAGAGCGCAAGGGAGCTTGAGTGGCTGATTGGTAAATCACTGATCAAAATGAGTCAATAATTTGGCACTTTGTGCAAGCTTGTATTGTCGACTTTAACACTAAAGCCAACTGAGAGGTTGGCTTTAGTGCTTTTTATAGAGAGATTGTGTCGATCAGTCGTACAACGTTGGGATCGGTTGACGTTTATGCTGAGTTGCTGTGTAAATCGCAACAAGACGGTCAATCACGTGCTGGGAAACAGGCTTCCCTTCTAAAAAATCATCGATTTGGTCATAACTTAAGTTTAACGCATCTTCATCTGCTTTTTGTGGTGCGAGCTCTTCTAAATCCGCAGTGGGTGTTTTTTGAACCAATTGTTGTGGTGCACCTAATTGAGCCGCTACCGCGCGCACTTGACGTTTACTCAAGCCAAACAGTGGTGCTAAATCACACGCGCCATCACCAAATTTAGTATAAAAACCGGTGATGTTTTCTGCGGAATGATCCGTGCCGAGCACTAACGCACCAACAAAACCTGCAATTTCGTACTGCGCAACCATGCGAGCGCGCGCCTTTACATTCCCTTTCACGAAATCAATTTTGGCACTGTCAGTTGGAGTTAAGCTTGTGCCTTGTAGCGCATCAAGAGAGGCTGAGTGCAGGCCATCTACACCCGCTTTAATGTTGACCGAAATTGAGTGTGTAGGTTGAATGAAGGAGAGAGCAAGCTGCGCTTCATCCTCATCTTTTTGTTCGCCATAGGGTAAACGAACGGCGATAAACTGATAGTCGTTAACAGCGTATTCTTGGTTGAGTTGTGTCACGGCGAGCTGGGCTAGACGGCCGCACGTTGTTGAGTCGACGCCACCACTGATGCCAAGCACTAAAGACTTACAACCAGATTCTACCAATTTGCGTTTAATAAACTCAACGCGCCGTTCAATTTCATAAACAGGGTCAATGGATGAGAGAACACGCATCTCATCACGGATCATTTGTTCCATTAGGGTTCCTTTTCCTGCAAGCAATATAAATCTTTGGTGTATCATACCGAAATCATCAGATTAGAAAACCGAGAAAATGGTTTTCAGACTTGAATAGGATTGCTATGACCAAAATTGCCGTCTTTGGGAGTGCTTTTAACCCTCCGAGCTTAGGACATAAAAGTGTGATTGAATCGCTAAGCCATTTCGATTTAATTCTGTTGGTACCGAGCATTTCACACGCTTGGGGTAAGCAGATGCTCAGTTATGAGATCCGTTGTGAACTTATTGATGCTTTTATTCGTGATTTGCAGTCAGATAAGATACAACGCTCAATAGTTGAAGAGGAACTGCAACAGCCCGGGCAGAGCGTCACAACTCACGCTGTTTTGTCATTACTGCAAAAACAATCACCTGATGCTGACATTACTTTTGTAATGGGCCCGGATAATCTGTTCAATTTTGCGAAATTCTATAAAGCTCAAGATATCTTACAACGCTGGTCAGTCATGGCCTGTCCTGAAAAAGTCGCGATTCGTAGTACTGATATTCGTCAGCGGTTAGCTGAAAATTTAGATATTGCCGATTTAACGACTATCTCTGTTAGGAAAATCTTGCAGCAAAGAAAACTTTACTAGACAATCCACGCCCTTTTCGTGGTCGGAGCTGTTTGCATTCATGAAGTTAAATGTGGCTGTTTGTGCGTTAATCATGTTTTCGTCGCTGACGGAAGCTTGCGATCTCTATTCCGGTTCATTATTAACGCCAGAGTTAGAATTAACACTAGGTGCAGATAGTAGCCCAACAATGTTACCAGCATCGGGCGTCTGCTTTTCTATATTAGATAGTATGGGTTACGCATCGAAACAACTGCTGGCTTTAGGTTTATTTGAAGAATCTCCAGCCGACTCATCTTACTGGGCCGATTGGTTTTTAAAAGCCGATTCGGATCCCCTGTTTACTCAGAAATTGGCCACAAGCTACATTGGCTTTGGAGTCTGGATACCCTCTGAATTGCTTGACGAGCAAAGTGATATGTCAACCGAAGAGTGGTTAATGAGTCACGGCTTACAGCTGAGTATCGGTTTTGGCGAGAAAAAAGCGGGTGAGCCGCGCATGCGTTTTGACTATCGTTGGCATGAAGATTTCGACAGCGTTGTCATGATGCAAATTGAAGTTCCCTTCTAACGTTTTCCCTCAGTAAACACACTCCCTCAGAAAACAAAAAAGCCAACCGCAATATTCGCGATTGGCCTATGTAAATTGTGAACAAAGAGTATTCACTAACAACGTCAGTTGGCTAGGTGACCCTCGGCTTAAGAAGGGTCGATATAGTTATTGCAGCATACGTGCCAAGTTTTATATCGCTTAGTTGCTATTGTTTCCTTGTTTTTTTCAAACTTCCCCAAGAAAATTTTTGCAGGCTGCAAATGCAAACTGCAAAAACGACTCAGATTGCTAATGTCGCTAGGTTCAATCACATTCGCTCTGCTATCTCGCTTTTATTTGATTACACATCTAACTAATTGGTGGTTTTTTGGTTAAATGTTCGATCTTATTTATTCATTTTAAATCAGTAATTTATACCTATTATTGTTATTTTTTTGAATTTTTGGGTTGAATTTTTCATTTGTACTGTTAGTTTATATAGATGTTTTTAATTAGAGCTCTAACTATTCATGTGGCAGACAATGATTACAGCAGCACCTTGGGTTGCATACCCGGAAATTATGCAAACAAAGACAGAACAATGGACGTTTCGTACCCCTAATCAAGCCGACGGGCAGCGTGTACATGATTTGATTGGGCTATGCCCTCCCTTAGATGAAAACTCCTCATACTGTAATTTCCTACAAGCGATTCACTTTCAAGAGACTTGCATCTTAGCGGAAAGAAATGGCGAAACCGTGGGGTTTATTTCGGCCTATTTAAAGCCTGACAATTCTGATGAATTGTTTATTTGGCAAGTGGCCGTGCATCCAAATGCTCGTGGGCTAGGGCTTGCCTCACATTTGTTACATGAATTGCTCGCTCGTGACGTTATGGCTGATGTTCGTGTATTGGAAACGACTATCACGAAAAACAATCAAGGTTCATGGAGCCTCTTTAAGAAGTTTGATCGAGCACATGGCGAGCAAGGAGAGGTATCGACCTTTCTCGATCAAACTCGTCACTTTGAAGGAGAGCATGATACCGAGTATTTGTACCGCATTCCGCTCAAACCTCGTTCTAACTTAACAGGATAACTATCATCGTTATGGACATTTTTAAAAAGAAAGAATCAAACGTGCAATCTTATGCCAATCACTTTCCCGTGGTTTTCTCTACGGCAAAAGGGAGCTGGCTATTTACCGATTCTGGTGATCGCTACTTAGATTTTTTGGCTGGAGCTGGTTCGTTAAATTATGGTCACAATAACGCCCTCTTTAAGCAGGCGCTATTGGAGTACATTGATAAAGACGGCATTACTCACGGCTTGGATATGCACTCCTCTGCCAAGGCTGAGTTCCTCGCGGTATTTGAAAGTCTCATTCTTGAACCAAGAAACCTCGACTACAAAGTGCAGTTTACTGGTCCAACTGGGACTAATGCTGTGGAGGCGGCAATGAAGCTGGCCAGAAAAGCCACGGGTAGAAGTAATATTGTGGCTTTCACTAACGGCTTTCATGGTTGCTCTTATGGCGCACTTGCCGCAACAGGAAATCAACATCATCGAGGCGGCGCTGGGCTTAGCTTAGGTGGCGTGACGCGGCTCCCTTATGATGGCTATGCCAATATTGATGGCCTGTCGCTATTTGAAAATATGCTGAATGACAACTCATCGGGTTTAGACAAACCGGCTGCGGTATTATTGGAGGTTGTCCAAGGCGAGGGCGGCTTGAATTGCGCGTCCAACGAGTGGTTGCAACGCTTAAGTCGTCTCTGTAAGAAAAACGACATTTTGCTTATCGTTGACGATATTCAAGCTGGTTGTGGACGTACGGGAACCTTTTTCAGTTTTGAGCCATCAGCAATAAAACCGGACATAGTGACGCTATCGAAATCGCTCAGTGGTTATGGGTTACCTATGGCGATTGTGCTGCTGAAACCTGAGTTAGATGTGTGGAAACCGGGAGAGCACAACGGAACCTTTCGCGGTAATAATCACGCCTTTGTAACCGCTACAAAAGCGCTGGAAACCTATTGGTCAAATGATGATTTTACCACTC
Organism: Vibrio sp. V23_P3S9T160; assembly: GCF_963886625.1. Classification (NCBI taxonomy): domain Bacteria; kingdom Pseudomonadati; phylum Pseudomonadota; class Gammaproteobacteria; order Vibrionales; family Vibrionaceae; genus Vibrio; species Vibrio sp. V23_P3S9T160. The sequence goes on along the minus strand of NZ_CAWPDB010000114.1, from coordinate 40,664 downwards.
ATATCGCACATCGAGCCAAGCAAGTGACGCATGTCATTCAAACCACACTGCGTCGTTTCCCCACACTGTTTAACCGCCACAAAGGGCGTGGACTAATGCAAGGCATTGAATGCAGCAGTGGTGAGATCGCCCATAAAATTGCTCGTCGTTGTTTTCAACTAGGGATGGTGATTGAAACCGCAGGCCCAAATGACGAAGTAATTAAGTTTTTCTGCCCACTTACTATCACAGAAACCGAACTTGACCAAGGTTTAGATATTTTTGCACAAGCGGTAGAAGAGCTAGCCTCTCAGTTAATTAAAAAAGCATCTTAGGAATAAAAAATGATTGTTAGAACATTAGAAGAGTGTCGCCAAAGTGAGCGCCGGGTTGTTGCTCAAACTTGGGAAAGCGTTCGTATGCTGCTGAAAGATGACAATATGGGGTTTTCATTTCATATCACGACTATCTTTAAAGGCGGCGAGACTCATATTCACTATCAAAACCATTTGGAATCCGTGTACTGCATGTCAGGTGAAGGGGAAATCGAAGTGATAGGAGGGGAAACTTACCCGATAAAACCTGGCACTTTGTACATCCTTGATCAACATGATGAGCACTATTTAAGAGCTTATTCTGGTGCAGATATGGTTATGGCATGTGTTTTCAACCCGCCACTAACAGGAACTGAAACGCATGATGAAAAAGGTGTTTACCCAATCATTGAGTAATCACTCGCGACGATTCACTGCATTCAATTTAAAAGAAAAGGAGATCCCATGTCTTACACCGTAGAAAAAATCGGTGGAACATCAATGAGCGCTTTTGATGCTGTGCTCGACAATATTTTACTAAGGCCTCATCACCCTTATGATCGAGTGTTTGTGGTATCAGCGTATGCAACCATTACCGATGCTCTACTGGAATGCAAACGCACTGGCAAGCCCGGTATTTACCAGATGATCGCGAAACATGATACGCAATGGCAAGAAGCCATGTACCAACTTGAACAGCGCATGTTACTGATTAATGAGCATTTGTTCGCCGATCCTATGAGTCGTATTCGCGCGGATAAATTTATTCGTTCGCGGATCTCAGAAGCAGTCAACTGCATTAATAATATTCTAGAAACGTGTCAATACGGGCAGTTTTCATTGCGTCAGTATTTGCCTCAGGTGCGAGAATTTTTATCTTCAATAGGCGAGGCTCATAGTGCCTATAACACCAGTTTGAAGCTAAAAACTCTTGGGATTAATGCATGCTTCATTGATCTCTCCGGGTGGAATAATGGGCAAGCAGGAAGCTTAGATGAGGTGATTTTGGCTGCCTTCGAAGACATTGATGTAGCAACGCAATTGCCAATCGTGACTGGCTACGCTTACTGTAATGAAGGATTAATGAAAACCTATGATCGTGGCTATAGTGAAATGACCTTTAGCCGCATTGCCGCATTAACCAACGCAACGCAAGCGATCATCCATAAAGAGTATCACTTAAGCTCCGCAGACCCGAGAATTGTAGGCGCAGATAAGGTTAGCCCGATGGGATTGACGAACTTTGACGTAGCAGACCAACTGGCTAATTTAGGTATGGAAGCGATTCATCCGAATGCGGCGGCTGGGCTGCGTCAGCAGGGGATTGAGCTCAGAATCAAAAATACGTTCGAACCAGAGCATAAAGGTACTCTCATTTCCAATGTTCATAAGCCTCAGAACAATAAGGTAGAGATTATTGCGGGCAAGGACAAAGTGTTCGCCTTGCATATTTTTGACCAAAGCATGGTCGGGAAAATTGATAATGCCAGTTATGAATTGATGGAAGTGATCGCCGAAGCTAAGGTACATCTCGTTGGTAAAGAGATGAATGCAAACTCGATGACGTATTACCTCAGTGGCAGCAGCGATAACTTAAACCACGTGTTGTACAAAATAGAGAAGCGCTACCCGAATGCATCCGTATCAGGAAAAATGGTCGCCCTCATTTCCGCAATCGGTGCATCAATGAACACCAACAACGCATTAACGCAAGGCATGCAAGCATTAGTGAACGCAAAAATTAGCCCTATTGCCGCTCACTCGTCGATGCGTAATGTCAATGTACAATTCGTCGTAGAAGACAACGATTACAATCGCGCGATTTGTGTTTTACATGATGTGTTGATTGCGAAACCGCTATCTACCAAAAAAGCGGCTTAGCGGTTCAGATTGAAGCATCGTTCCCTCCAATCGCCCCCCAATCACATAGTAATCTACGTGATTGGGGATTTATTTTCTGAGCGGCTATTTTTTTAAGTGGTTTAGCTCGCTTAGGTTTCAAGCGGTTTGGAAAGCTACAACATCACTAAACTTGCTGTGCCCAAGAAGGCAAAGAAGCCGACAACATCCGTTACTGTGGTTAAGATGACAGAGCCCGCTAATGCTGGGTCAAGCTTAAACTTATCAAGCGTGATCGGGATGAGTACCCCAAACAGCGCGGCGGTAATGATATTTACAACAATGGCCAGTGAAATGGTGGCGCCAATCATCGCTGACTGGAACCAGAGCCCTGCCAAAGCACCAATGATCAACGCCCATAACAAACCGTTAATGGAACCAATACCAATTTCATTTTTGAGCAACGCAAAACGGTTACCCGGTGTAATTTGGTTCAATGCCATGGCACGTACCATCAAGGTTAAGGTTTGACTTCCCGCAATACCGCCCATCGAGGCAACAATTGGCATCAACACCGCTAACGCGACAACTTGCGAGATGACCGTTTCAAACATACCTATAGTGACCGAAGCGAGGATGGCGGTCAGCAGGTTGATCCCGAGCCAAAGGCCTCGTTTTTTGGAGCTTTTAATGATGGGTGCAAATAAGTCATCTCCTTCATCCATACCCGTACCTGCCATTAAGCGCGATTCGTAAATCTCTCGTTGTGTACTCAGGGCAAATTGCCAGTCAATTTCACCCACTAAGATTTCATGGTTATCAATGATGGCGACAGTCGGCAATTGGGAATGTTCTAACGCTTCTACTGCTTCAGAAAGTGACTGGTGAGCATTCAGCGTAAAGAGATCATCTTGCTTGATGTTTTTCAGTAAAGTTTTGCTTTCAGCAAGCAAAATTTCTGTATAACTCACGATACCTTGGAATTTTTTTGCTTTGTTGATCAAATAGATATGTTGTGGAGAGTCATAATGATATTTCTCCAATAGTATCTTGGCTTTGTCGACACTGATGCTGAAAGGCAAGGTATACACTTTACGGTTTGCCCAGTGGCCAACTTCAGTATCTTCATAGGCATTGGCTTGATCATACAATTCAAGCTCGTCGCGACTAATTAAGCGCAGCGCTTCACTGATGATTTCATCAGGCAGAGAATCGGCCCATTCGAGCAGAGACAAGTTATCGAGTTTGGCGAGAGTCAGTTTTAGTTCTATTTCTGACAGTGCGTTGATGATAGAAAAACGTACTTCAGCACGCATCTCTGTCAGTACATCAATGTGTAGCTCTAAGGGTAGGCTACGCCACAGACGTACCCGCTGCTCGACAGGAAAAGCTTCTAAGATGATTGCGATCGAGCTTTCATCAAGCCCGCTTTCCACGTACTCGCCGAGTAAGTCGATTTGTTGCTGCTCATCGGCTTTTGAAATCGTTTCAATATGCAGTGAAAGGTCTTGATATTCGTTCAACGTTTTACTCCGATAGGAAGTTGTTTCTTCTCGATTTTTTTCACGGCTTTTTCTGGAGTTTTGTTTAATACAATCACAGGACGAACAATAAAGAGGTTGTTTGGATAAAGCACTGTATTGCCATCAACATTCTCTAGTACGACATTGAGTAGGTTCATGTCGACGATTTTACCTTCAACAAAATTTGCGCCATCCACCACTCGTACCCATAAACCGATGCGACAGTGGTTTTGTACAAATAAAACCAGAAATGAGGTGACGTTGCTCAGCAAAGACCAACCTGCAAACAAACCGACGCCAAGCAACGCAAAAAGTGATGAGCCAACAACCAATAACCCACGCAGTTCCACGCCCCACATCATTAGCAGAGTCAACACTAACACCAAGAAGAGTAAGGTCTTCACCAGCCAACGTGCTCGTTTAAGCCGATGAATATCGACTTTGCCTATGACCATATTCTCAAACCATCGCACGGTGTAGCTGGCTGTTTTAGGATAAATAAGCAACGCCATGATCGTGATGATCCATTGATAATTTTTTTGAAATAAGTCTAAGTATTCCATGACTAATCAGAAAAAGGAGATTTGGTTCAAAATAACCGAAATTCAGTCAATTACAACCTCTAATCTGGCTGAGGTTGATAATTGGAATTGGGTTGAGAAAAAAGTAACCAATTTGCTTTAGTCGGTCGAATAAAAACTAGAGAGGATCATCTGGTTCTAGACTAGACAATAGCGTCGATGCTTCTATTTCTGGTGTTTTCATCATCATCGATAACCGCTGTAAAGTGGAGAGAATGAGAGTTTGTTCCCATGCGTTTAACGCCTGAAATTGTTCAATAAAGCTATCTTTTAGCAGTGTGGGTGCTTTGAGTAATAATTCATCTCCTGTTGGGGTCAACAATGCATGAACTTTACGTTTATCTTGTTGATCTCGCTCTCGAATGATCAGTGCGCGTTTTTCTAAGCGATCCAAAATGCTGGTCGCTGTAGCTTGGCTCATATTAGTATGATCGGAGAGTTGCTTTATGGTCATATCGGCCGAGTTTTGGATCGCACGCATTAACAATAGTTGGGGGCTAGTGAGGCCAAAATCTTTGTTTATTTTTTTGGAATGGAGATCTGTCGCACGAATAATTTGGCGTATAGCGACCAGTACTTCTTCATGAATATCCAATACTTTCCTCCTTGAAAATAAGCAGAGCCACCCTTTTGATATGGGTGGCTCCATACTCTTACTTCGCTGCTTCTTTGGCGGTTTTTATCCACGAATCGAATTCAGATTGGTGAGCTTTTATCCAACCATTGGCATGAGCTTCAATATCTTTGGCAGAGTTTTTACCTTTACTCATGATCATGTTTTGTGCACTGATATCATTAATATTCAACTTCATGATTTCAAAAAGTTTTGCTGCGGCTGGGTTTTCTAGAGCGAATTTTTTATTGGCGACAATCAGCATGCTGTTCATCTCAAAGCCGAAGTTCTTTCCGTTGGGTAGGGTTGTATCGATATTTTTGCGCTCACCAGGTAGGGCAGAGAAAGGGACTTCAAGCCAAGTGACATCTTTACCAGGGACTAAAACCCCACTTACCCAATAAGGTGTCCAAGTGTAATAAAGGATAGGGTCGCCTTTTTTGTAGCGTGAAATCGTATCGGCAATGATAGCGGCATAGTTACCTTGGTTGTGAGTCACGGTCGGTCGTAAACCGTAGGCGGTTAAGTGCTCCTCAATCACCATCTCACAACCCCAGCCGGGTGTGCAGCCAGTTAAGTCTGCTTTACCATCGCCATTTGCATCAAACAGCTTGGCGATTTTAGGGTCTTTTAGCTGAGCAATATTAGTAATACCGTACTTATCTGCCGTTTTTTTATCAATCAAGTAGCCTTGCGCTGCTCCTGATATATATTGGCCTTTTCGATAGAACTTGGCGTCGCCGCCCGCCATCGAGTATTTGTCGGCGTGTAAAGGAAACCACCCAACGGCGAGATAGGTTGCATCGCCTTCGGCAATCGAAGTATAAGCCACGTTGTAGTCGACTTCTTTGGTCGGTTTGACATCGTACCCCAGCGCTTCCATCGCTTTGTTCACGATGAGAGTTTGAAATGTTTCTTCAGCCACTGTCGATTGTACGGGTTGTACACTAATACCTTTGCCAGGAAGTTTATCAGCCCAAGCGCTGATTGGTAATGCCGCCGATGCGATTAAACTGGTTGAGATTAACGTCTTCCATGCGTAATTCATTTCTGTTCTCCTAGATTGTTGGCACTCTGATGAGTCAGTTTTTGCTTCAGTAAATAAAAGGGTGAGATAGGGCCGGTTTGATACCAGCGTACTTTTTGATCGCGATTTTCTGTACCGATATGCTGAGTTAGGCGATCAAGTAAGATGGCGAGAATGACAATGCCAAGTCCCCCCACGGCAGCGAGTCCCATATCAAGTCGGCCAATACCACGCAAAACCATTTGCCCCAAGCCACCGACAGCAATCATGGAGGCAATTACAACCATCGACAGCGATAGCATCAGTGTTTGGTTGACACCGGCCATAATGGTCGGCATGGCTAGTGGTAACTGAATACGGTAGAGCATCTGTTTTGGACTTGCGCCGAATGCATGGCCTGCTTCGATAAGCTCTTCGGGAACTTGTTGAATACCTAAGATGGTTAAACGAACAATCGGTGGTAGGGCGAAAATAATGGTTACCACCACGCCAGGTACGTTGCCAATTCCGAACAACATTACGATCGGGACTAAATACACAAATGCGGGCGTGGTTTGCATCGCATCCAAAACGGGGCGGATGAATTTTGCAGCCGTTTGATTTCTGGCCAGCCAAATCCCAAGTGGCAAGCCAATCAATAGGCAAAAGAATACCGAGGTCATGACCAAGGCGAGGGTGACCATTGCTTGTGACCACGCTCCGATTAATCCAATCGTAATCAGTGAGGCTAATGAAGCGATACCCATTTTAGGTCCAGCAAGTTGCCATGTGATCAAAAATAAAATCAACAACATCACAGGCGCTGGCGTTGAAACTAACGTGGTTTCAAATGAACTTAAAATAAAATCAACAGGTACTCTGACAGCTTGAAATAATGGCCTTCCGTGTTCCACTAACCAACCCAGCCCGGTTTCAACCCAGTGATCAAAGGGGATAATTGCATCTTGAAATGGGTGCAGCCAATCGAAAGGCGCGGGAGCGTCGGTTGCGCCATTTAACCAATCACCTGCTGTAGTTGGAGACGCAGTAGTCGCTGACCAAGGATCGCTGCTGACAGGCGTTTGCGCGGTAGACGCCCATGGGTCAAGCGCCTCTGTAGATTGAATGTTGGTTTCCGTTGTCATAATTATTCCCTATCCAAAGTCTGCAATAAGCGTGATTTGGTGATCACGCCGTAATAATTTCCCTGCTGATCGACAACAGGCACGGCGTAGGGGACTTCAGCAACTTGGCTGATTAATTCACTAACAGACAGCTCCGGATCAACCGTCACAATGTCAGGCAGTAGTGCCGCGCTAAGTGATGTTTGTTGCTTGAGAGCTTGTTTCAGAGAGTCGAGCGACACAATGCCAGAGTATTTATTCGTACGGTCAACTACAATTCCGTAGTCTCGGTCATGATCCATCAGTAACTGCATTGCTGCAGCCGGGCCATCATTGTCGTGTTTTTTAAAAACGGCCGCGGGTTTTTTACGGGCAATGTCTTTAGCTGAAAAAACACTGGCAACATTAACGCCACGAAAGAATGAACTGACGTAATCGTTAGCAGGATGATGCAATATTTCATCGGGCGTGCCCGTTTGTACGACGATGCCATCTTGCATGATGGCGATACGGTCACCAATTCTCATTGCTTCATCAAGGTCATGAGAAATAAAAACGATGGTTCGCTTATCATCATTTTGCAGGCGGATTAGTTCATCTTGCATTTCGGTGCGGATTAACGGGTCGAGTGCGGAAAATGCTTCGTCCATTAACAAAATGTCAGGGTCGTTGGCGAGTGCACGAGCCAAACCAACGCGTTGTTTCATCCCACCCGATAACTCATCAGGGAATGACTCACAGTAGGCGTCTAAGCCAACCCGAGCGAGCGCTTCTTTTGCACTTTTATTACGTTCATGAGCCACTACTCCTGATAGTTCCAATCCAAAGGCAGCGTTTTCAAGAACGGTCATATGTGGCATGAGTGCGAAGTTCTGAAATACCATTGAGATATTTTTACGTCTTACATCGCGCAGCTCTTGCTCTGAAATATGAGCAATATCCTTACCCTTCAGTAAAACACTTCCTTGGGTTGGCTCAATCAGGCGGTTCAACAATCGAACTAAAGTGGACTTGCCCGAACCGGACAAACCCATAATGACAAAAATCTCCCCTTCATTGATTGAAAGAGACACATCCTTGACCCCAACAGTGAGTCCGGTTTGCTCGAAAATTTGGTCTTTATCCAACCCTTTTTCTAACAGCGGGAAAGCCTGTTGTGGAGTCTCTCCAAATACCTTGTAGAGGTTCTTAACTTCTAACACGGGTGACATGATTTACATCCTTTGTTCTTCATGGCTATTTAATGTTTAGCCGTAAATATGTATAGTACACTAAACATTAATTTGACGGTTTTCAAGTTTTAAC
>NZ_CAWPDB010000114.1:0-32359 GCF_963886625.1 Vibrio sp. V23_P3S9T160 | reverse complement strand
TTTATATATGGATGACAGGCCAGAGAAATTTGAGTCCATCGGTGTGCAGATTTGAAAATGGCGACGAATAAATCGACAACGTGTCTGATGAAAGAGGTAGAGAGTGAGAAAAATAAATGAGCAACCGATTGTGCGGCAATTATTGCCGCTATTCTTGTTCCTGATAGTGCTAACGTCTTTCCCAACGCAGGCACAGGAAGAGCCCTATTCTGAATCACCAATACTGGATCGTCCTTTGGTTGAGCGCTACATATTGGATGAGTTGAAAGCGTTAAGACAAGATCAACAAGATCTTGAACGGCGACTCACGATTCAAATTACCGACAGAGAGCTGTCCGTTGCAGACAAGTCACTGAATTACTCGAATGTGACGGTGACCTATTTTTTCTATGTCATTGCTGGTGTTGCCTCATTAGTTGCATTAATTGGTTGGCAGTCACTTAAAGAAGTGAAGCACAACACGCGTGAGCTGGCCGATAAACGGCTAAATCAAATTGCGCAGGAATATGAGAAAAAATTCCTCGCCTTGGAGCGAGATCTTAAGCGCAAAACACGCATCATTACCGAAAACAACCGTGAAATTGAAATTATTAATGAAATCCATAACTTATGGTTGAGAGCGCAAAGTGTCCAAACACCAGAGCAGCGTATTGAAGTGTATGACGAAATTTTAAAAATCCGTCCCGGAGATTTGGAAGCGTTGACATACAAAGCAGATGCTGCGATGGAAATTCGAGAATACTACTGGGCACTGAGTCTATGTAATCGCGTGCTAGAGTTGGATGATGCTAATGCGCCAGCCTTGTACCAACGAGCATGTGCGTATGCGCGTATCGGAGCCGAAGAACAAGCGATTGAGGATTTACAAAGAGCCACGGAAATTAGCGCTTCATTGCGAGATTTAATTGCAGAAGAAGCTGATTTAGAAGGGCTACACGGCAATAAGAAGTTTGACGAGCTTATCAGTAGCAACATTTGATTTTGTATTAAATTTCATCCACTTTTTATAGCGAACTGGTGATAATCAAACGTAATCTTAACGACAAATTATTATCATTAGACACACATACGCTTTTAACCGTTAATGCGCCTGACGTTACAGGCGTCAAGTCGTGATATCAGACTTTCTGATTCACTTTTTACTCTCTGTTTTTGTGAGATTAGATGTGGAACAACCATCCAAATTAGATCGCGTTCGCGCTGACTACAATGTTCATTATTGGAGCCAAGGCTTCTTCGGTATTGACAATCAAGGCGAAGTTTATGTTTCGCCGCGCCATGATAAGGCGCACCAAACCCCCTTGAGTTCGATCGTAAAGCAGCTTGAAGCGCGTGATTTAAATTTGCCTGTGCTTGTACGTTTTCCGCAGATCCTGCATCAACGCGTACATAACATCTGTGACGCCTTTAATCAGGCGATTGAAGAATACCAATATCCAAACAACTACCTGTTGGTCTACCCAATCAAAGTGAACCAACAAAAAGAAGTGGTGGATGAGATTTTAGCCAGCCAAGCGCAGCTAGAGACTAAACAGCTTGGATTGGAAGCGGGCAGTAAGCCAGAATTATTGGCGGTATTGGCTTTAGCCCAACAAGCAAGTTCAGTGATTGTATGTAACGGCTACAAAGACAGAGAATACATTCGTCTGGCCCTGATTGGTGAAAAGCTTGGCCATAAAGTATTCATCGTTTTGGAAAAATTGTCTGAGCTGGATCTCGTGCTGAAAGAAGCGAAAAGCCTAGGCGTGAAACCACGTTTAGGGCTCCGTATTCGTTTAGCTTCTCAAGGCGCGGGGAAATGGCAGGCGAGTGGTGGTGAAAAATCGAAGTTTGGGCTCTCTGCATCTCAAGTGTTGACCGTTATCGAACGCCTTAAAAAAGAGCAGCAATTAGAAGCGTTGCAACTGGTGCATTTCCACTTAGGTTCGCAAATGGCGAATATTCGTGATGTGCGTAATGGCGTGAACGAAGCGGCGCGTTTTTACTGCGAGCTGCGTGATATTGGTGCGGAGATTGACTTCTTCGATGTGGGTGGCGGTTTAGCGGTGGACTACGATGGTACACGCAGTCAATCATCCAACTCGATGAACTATGGTTTAGCTGAATATGCACGCAATATCGTAAGCACGGTGAGCGATGTGTGCCAGTTATATAGTCAGCCAAGGCCAGTCATTATTTCTGAATCAGGCCGCTCGATTACCGCGCACCACGCCGTACTTATCACTAATGTTATTGGTACAGAAGCGTATTACCCAGAAGAGATTCCAGAAGTCGGTGAAGAAGCTCCGGTATTGCTACAAAACATGTGGCGTAACTGGCAAAGCTTAAGTGAAGGCTCTGATGCGCGTGCACTGATTGAAATTTACAACGATACGCAAAGCGATCTGTCGGAAGCGCACAACCAGTTTTCGACTGGCGTTATTAACCTTCAGCACCGTGCTTGGGCTGAACAGCTATCGCTGCGCATTTATCACGAACTGACACTGCAAATGAGCACCAAAAACCGCTTCCATCGTCCTATTTTGGATGAACTGAATGAGCGTTTGGCGGATAAGTTTTTTGTTAACTTTTCACTGTTTCAATCATTGCCAGATGCGTGGGGAATCGACCAAGTTTTCCCTGTGTTGCCATTGTCTGGCCTTGAAAAAGTGGAAGATCGCCGCGCCGTGATGCTGGATATCACCTGTGATTCTGATGGTGCAATCGAGCAGTACGTTGAGGGGCAAGGTATTGAAACGACGCTGCCAGTGCCAGCATGGAATGCCGATGAACCGTATTTGATGGGATTCTTCCTTGTGGGGGCCTATCAAGAGATCTTAGGCGATATGCATAACCTATTTGGCGACACACACAGCGTGGTGGTGAACATGGCAGAGAATGGCGAAACCGAAATCGTATCGATCAACGAAGGAGACACGGTTGAAGATATGATGCGCTATGTCCATATTGATGTGGATGCCATCCGTAAAAACTACCGCGAATTAGTTAGCCAGCGTGTGGCGGTTGAAGAACAAGAAAATGTATTGCAAGAGCTTGAGCAAGGCTTGAGCGGTTATACCTATCTAGAGGATTTCTAAATGAATGATTTGTTTACTAAAACTGATTATTCCCTGTATTCCAATGCGATGACGTTTGTACGTCGTCCTTATGTTAAAGACCCAGTAAGTGCAGATGCCGATGTTGTGGTACTGGGCGTACCTTTGGATATGGCTACATCAGGTCGCCCAGGGGCGAGAATGGGTCCAGATGCGATTCGTCGCGCTTCAGTGAACCTTGCATGGGAAGGTAAAAAGTTTCCTTGGAACTTTAACTTGTTCCAAGATACCAAAGTGATCGACGCGGGCGATTTGGTGTTTGATTGTGGTGACGCTGAAGATTTCACTTATCGCTTAGAAGCGGCGACTAGCGAAATTCTAAAAAGTGGCAAAACCATGCTTGCTTTAGGTGGTGACCACTTTATCACGCTGCCTATATTGCGCGCTTATGCCAAATATTATGGCGAAATGGCATTGATTCACTTTGATGCTCATACGGACACCTATGCCAATGGCAGCGCTTATGATCACGGCACTATGTTCTATCATGCGCCGAAGGAAGGGTTGATCTCAGCCAAGCACTCTGTACAAGTGGGTATTCGCACCGAATACAAACAGGAAGGCCACGGCTTTAATGTCATCAATGCGATGCAAGCGAATGATATGTCAGTGGAAGAGATCGTCGCTAATATTCGTCAAACTATTGGTGATAAACCCGTATACCTAACGTTTGATATTGACTGCTTAGATCCCGCTTTTGCTCCTGGAACGGGTACGCCAGTATGTGGTGGATTGAATTCCGATAAAGTGCTGAAAATCATTCGTGCATTGGCCGGTATTAATTTGGTGGGAATGGATGTTGTTGAAGTTTCTCCTCCGTACGATCAAAGTGAGCTAACGGCTTTGGCTGGTGCGACAATTGCTCTAGAGCTGCTTTACGTTTGGGCTTCTAAGCCAAACGTGGCGTCATAAAAATAAGTCAGCGCGCAGCATCACCACTGCGCGTTTTTCTTAACCATCATCTCAACGTATTTCCATTAAAAATCATCATCTTGTCTTTCAATGTAAAATTCACTTTGCGCACTCAATAATAAATATTAATGACATAACTTGCATAAGTGTTCGCCGTGTACCAATTTTATTAGGTTGGCTAGGTGTCTCATTGGTCTACCATTCATATTAATAATATGATCAAGTTTCACCTTAATCTTTCTAGCTGTTATACGGTGAGGGTGAATTTATGACTTTAGGTTTTAAAAGCAGAATATATGTGAGCGTAGCGCTGCTCGTTGCGATTTCTTTAATCGTTTTGGGTACCATCAACATGCTGTCGTTAAAAGAGAAGATGATTACCTCTTTAACCACAGAAACTCAAAACAAGCTCAACTATCACGTTTCTGAACTCGAATCTTGGGTGAAAACACGTTATCAAGCCGTAGTTAAAGGTTCACAACATTTCCGATCTGCTCTTTCTGATCAAGAGAATGTCAACTTAGTTCGATTGTTAGCTGAGAGTGCGCAAATTTCAAATGTCATTATGGCGTATGACGATGGCCGTGCCTATATGTCGTTTGACAAAGACAACGGAGTTGTTACAGGTCAACAAAATTTCACCAGTAGGGATTGGTATCAACAAGCAAAAACCTCTCGAACTGCTCAGGTAACTGAAATTTATGAAGATAAAATCACCGGAAAACGCGTGATCAGTGCTGTGATGCCCGTCTATGAACAAGGTCAATTCATTGGAGTGCTGCTTGGCGATATTCAACTGGATGAGGTTATTGTCCAAGTTAGTAATATGCGCTTTGCTGGCGGTGCAGCGACACTAACCGACAAGAATGCTGTCTTTTTTGCTAGTGATGATCCTAGTGATATTGGACGGACGCCCTCGCAAGTCAGCCCTAATTTCCTCGAAATGGAGAAACTTTTTAGCCAGCAGGATGCTGGTCATTTGTCATTTCCTTATTTAGGCATTGAATTTGATGGTTATTTCAAGCGCGTTAACCTAACCGATAACATGTACTGGACCATGATGGTGTTTGTCGACAAAGGTACGGCGTTAGCTAATGTGTATGAAGCGCAAAGTAGCGCTATTTACACTGGGGTGATTTTGCTCATTATCAGCGTTGCGGCAATCTTCGTCATTCTTAATTATATCTACAAGCCTTTGCTACGCCTGAAAAAAGCGGTACTTGATCTTTCGAAAGGCTCTGGTGATTTGACACGCCGCTTGGAGGTGAATGGTGATGATGACTTAGCGCAGATAAGCCAAGGCTTCAATTTATTCTCAGAAAATCTACAAAAAATGATGTTGCAAATATCTGATGCCAGTCAAAACATCTCCTCTAATATTGAACAGTTAGGTCAAACGGCAAAGGAAAATGAGCGGATGCTGCTTTCGCACTCATCTGAAACAGAGCAAGTAGTGACGGCTATTACTGAAATGAGTGAAAGTGCACGTACTGTGGCAGAGAGCGTCACTCAATCGAATCACATTACTGACTCGGCGAGCAAAGAGGCCAAACAATCGATTATTATTGTGAATAATGCGGTTGAAACGGTCAGCTCATTGGTGAGTGATGTCGAACAGATGTCTGAGCGCATTGCTAATATGAACAAAGATGCGATCAAGATCAGCGAAGTATTGACCGTGATTGGCGCTATTTCAGAGCAAACGAACTTGCTTGCGTTGAATGCGGCGATCGAAGCGGCGCGTGCGGGTGAGCAAGGCCGTGGGTTTGCGGTGGTTGCAGATGAAGTTCGTGCTTTAGCGGCAAGAACGCAAAACAGCACTACTGAAATATCAGATATGCTGGCCAAGCTACTTGAAGGGACGGATAGCGTTGTAGCAGCAATGGACAAAACTAAAAACCAATGTCAAACCACAGCAGATAAAACGTCCGAAGTTTCTGGTAGTTTAAACATCATGAGCACTTCCGTTTCCGAAATTGATGATTTGAGTACGCAGATCGCAGCTGCGACCGAACAGCAAAGTACAGTCGCAGAAGAGCTCAGTCGCAATATGCTAGCGATAAGAGACATTGTTGAATCATTGGTGGTGAGTGGCAGACAAACCGTCAGTGCTACAGAGTCACTCTCTTACTCAAACCATGAGCTTGACCGCTTGGTCTCCAACTTTAAATTAAAGTAATAAAACGCCGCTAACGCGGCGTTTTATTTGGGATTGAGCATGGAGAGAGCATCATGAAAACAGCGTACTATAGCGTGTGGCTAGATGAGCACGCCAACCAACTGAACCCTGCGTTTGAGCAAATTTTCCAGACAGTGAAAGCGCATTTTTTTGCTCGCGATCCCAATCGTTGGCCTTTGTATCGTATTCACGAGATCGCTCGTTGGCTTGAAGAGCGAAAAATTGATGCGCCAACCGTGGTAAATACTGTATTGCAGCAACAATTACGGCATTCAAACACCATTCCTCGACACTCGATCCACGCCATTCACCCTTTTAACGACTTAGCGCTTTATGCTGCTAAACGTTCAAAAAACTGGGATGACCCTCGCTCAGTGGAAAATGTGATCTCGACACCTTGTGACCCGGCCATTCACGGTGCGCTACTTGCAACTATTGCCAACCCTAACTTGGTTTATAGCGAATATGCGGGAGATGCCATTGAACTGGAAAAATTAGTCGTGCGGCAAATCGCGCATTTAGCTGGCTATGATGGTGATCAAGCGACTGGAGTATTCACACAAGGAGGTACATTTTGTAATTTGTACGGCTATCTATTAGGTATTCGAAAAGCGTTGCCAAAGTCAGCTCTGAATGGTTTGGCGGGAGAAGATTACAGGATATTCAATTCAGAAGCAGGTCACTATTCAAACATGACAAATTTGTCGTTGTTGGGGGTTGATGTTCAAGGTAAAGCGATTCGGATCAAAGTTAAAGATAACAATGAAATGGATTTGGCTGAATTAGACCAACAATTGATTTTCTGTTTTAAAAATGGCATTGCTGTTCCTAGCATAATGTTGACATTTGGCAGTACCGATACCTTCGCGACTGATGATATTGAACAGGTTTATGCGATAAGAGAAAGAAGATGCCAAGAATATGCGATTTTGATAAAACCACATATTCATGTTGATGCTGCTGTTGGGTGGAGTATGTTGTTTTTTCAAGAGTATGATTTTGAACGCAACCCTTTATCGCTTAATCGGGCAACACTGACGGGTATTGAATCCTTATTGCCGAGGATTAAAAGTTTACAATTAGCGGATTCATTTACGGTCGATTTTCAAAAATGGGGTTATGTCCCTTATACTTCCAGCTTGGTGATGCTCAAAAACAAACACGATCTCGCGGTATTAAAAACAGATCCCGGTTATTACTCCTACTTTGAACATGCTCAAAGAGAAGAGAGCCATTTGCAATCGACCATTGAATGTTCACGCAGTGCCGTGGGTGTTTTCTCTGCCTATTCAGCACTGCAACATTTAGGTATCGAAGGCTACCAAACCGTGATTGGTCATACATTGCAAAATGCTAATTATTTACGCTGCCAATTAGCCGCTCTACCACACTGCAAGGTGGCAGCAGTAGAAAACCAAGGGCCAAGTGTTACTTTTCGTCTCTATGATCCACAGAAAGTGACGTGTGCTGAATCGATGTTTGAGCAAGAAATGAACGTCGCACGTCAGGGTTCTATGGTTGATTCGATAGTAGAGAATACGCTCTACCATCGTCATCAGTTCTTATCTCATAAAGGCCAGCATCTCAACACCAATTGGGTCGATTCGATTGCGCGCACTCATTATGATGACACTGGACATTGTTTACATATTCCGGGAGAAAAAGCGGTGTTAATGAACCCCAATACCACCCGAAAACATATCGAACAGTTTTGCCAAAACATTGTTCGGCGCTAGCCATGGAGAGGGTGAGCGGGAACTGAAATGAAAACTACTCACGTCAATGTAATGTTATTTTCCACCACAAGCGTTGTGTGAATAATGTATTAGCATATGCCCGTTATATTAACTTGAATATTACATCTCAGATAGCAAGCTGTTTCAAGGAGCGAGAATGAAAAAACAACTGTTGACCCTAGCAATTAGCGTTTGCTTTGCCAATATGGCGCAAGCGAGTGAGTGGGGATATGAAGGTGAACGTGGACCTGAACATTGGGGACATGTTTCTAAAATTTGTGAAACGGGCAAAAATCAAAGCCCAATTGATATCAATGACTTCGTTGAAGCTGATTTAAAATCTTTGGATATCCACTATTCAGGCGTTGTGGGTGCATTGACCAACAATGGACACACGCTGCAAGCCTCAGTTTCAGGGAAAAATACACTGGTAGTGGATGGTACAGAATTTGAACTCAAGCAATTTCACTTCCATACCCCTTCTGAAAACTTAATTAAAGGACATCAATATCCTTTAGAAGCGCATTTTGTGCATGCTGATGTGGCTGGCAACCTGGCAGTTTTGGCGGTGATGTTTGAAACGGGCACACAGAATGAACCATTAGCCCAGCTTACTGCGGAGTTGCCTAAAGTTGGGGCGAGTGTGCAGTTAGCAAAAGGGTTAGCAGTACAGTCACTGTTACCTAAGCTAGATGAGTATTACCGTTTTAATGGGTCACTCACAACGCCGCCTTGCAGTGAAGGCGTGAGATGGTTGGTGGTCAAACAGCCGAAAAGTTTGTCACAGCAGCAAAGTGTAGCGCTACATAGTGTGATGGGAAATAACAATCGGCCCATACAAGCTCACAATGCTCGCTTAGTGCTAGAAAAAGAATAACAACGCTCTTTGAGCGATTTGAAGTCGCAGTCGGGCTCACAGGGTTTACTATTTCCTTTCCGCTCTGCTTCTTCAAAATTTAGGTGTAAGTGCTTAATTTAGCTAAGCTATTTTTTGTGCTTATTCATTGACAGCATTTAATGTATAGCGGCTTGCACTGGCTAAAGATAGTGGTTTTGAAAACCAATAGCCTTGTAAATAAGTTGCCCCCATCTCTTTAAATTTTTGGTACATGTCGCCATTTTCAACCCCCTCAATAACAATGTCGACGCCATTGGTGTGACAAAACTGGATGAGAAAGGCTAAATATTGTTCTGATGCTGGGTTAGTCAGTGTTTTCCATACAATGCTTTTGTCTATTTTAATTTGATTGAGGGGCAAATCAAAGAAGCTATTGAGTGAGCTAAAACCAGCTCCAAAATCATCCAGCGACAGTTGAAACCCCATTTCATTTAAGGAGTGAAGCTGGTTAATCGCATTTTTATCGCCATCGAGTATGACAGTTTCCGTCAGTTCCAACACAATAGAAGAGGGCAATACACCGGAAGCCTTAGCCATCGTTAGTATCTGTTGTGGGAAGTCACTTTTCAGAAGTTGAAGGACTGAAACATTAATATTAACCCGAATATTAACCCCATTTTGTTTATTGTAACGGCCAATAAACTCACAGGCTTTTTTGAAGACAAAATAGCCTAAATCAACAATCAGCCCCTTTTTTTCTGCAACGGGAATAAATTCGTCCGGGAAAATCTCACCAAACTCTTTTGAGCGCCAGCGGACTAAGGCTTCAAAGCTGGATACCTGTCCTGATTGTGCATGAATAATGGGTTGGAATTTCACGGACAATGAACGTTGATCTAATGCTTCCTTTAAGCCTCTTTCGATGAAGAAATAACGATCAACGTTTTTTTGAATTCGGCCACTGTAAATTTCGATACGAGAATGATTTTTGGCACTGGCAAATTGGCAAGTTCGTGATGCAATATTTAACAACTCATCGGCAGATATAGCACGGTTTATCTCAGGATAGACACCAATGCTAATATCATTACCATAGAGGTGCCCATGCTCCGTGGCGGATTTCGAATAGTGCTTCATTATTTGAGAGCAGATATGCTTGAGTTCATCGTATGAGCGTTCTCCTCTAAGTAATATGGCAAAATCGTCAGAGCGAATACGGTAAAAATCAGCAAATTCATCGGGCAGTTCACGCAGTGCACTTACGACGTGATTCAGTAAATCTTTAACAATATCTGAGCCATATTGATTGAGATAAGACTTAATATCTTCAAGTTGGATGTAGATAAGTGAATAAGGCTCTCCAATTTTGAGTGCTTTCTCATCAATATCGAGCAGTAATTTACTTCGATTATAGAGGCCTGATGAGCTGTCAAAAAATGCAGCTTGATGAATGTAATCTTCCATCAATTTTTGATCGGAGATATCTTTATGGCTACCCACCATAAAATGTTCACCGTTCACACTTTTTGTGACCGCATTCCCCTCTAACCAGATATATTGACCATTTGCTTTTTTGACTCGGTATTGAATCGTTTCCCTTGATTCAGTGGTGCTGATATGCTCGTCGACGCGGCTATTGAGCAGTGCACGATCCATAGGATGAACCAAACTCAGCCAATCAGCATAGGAAATAGTTTCGCTGTTTACACCAAATTGTACATAAAATGTTGGATTATAGAGCACCATGTTTCCATCGCTGCTCATATAAAACAGACCTTGACTAAAAAAATCGAGAATATGAACCAGACGCTGCTTTGCAACGGCACTGTCTAGGTCTGAAATTGAATACTCTTCCTGCGGAAATGACATGGTCATGTTAATCCTAATTCAAGCGAAAGCAGCAATGGATGATAATAGTGAGTCTTGATCCAAAACATTGCTTTATGACTCATCTTTAAAGAGTACTATAACGCTTGTACTAAGATGTCTCAATTATAAAACTATTGATTCATTAATTAGGCACAAGTTATCAGTTTATTTCACGGAAGTTGTTATTTCTGAAACGAAATGGTGAGACGTTAAATAACGTAGGATCGCATCGTGCAGTTTATTCGTTGTGGAAATAATAAAAGCGACAAATTGTCGCTTTTATTCATGTAGAAGTCATACGATTTAACGATCCCAATACGCTTCTTCTAGGCTATCTTCACGTTCTGGTAATGCTCGTGATAAACGAGGAGAGTGCTGTGTGAGCACTTCGTAGCTGACACGGTTTGCATATTTGCAGATCTGAGATAACGAAGAGTAAGTGAGATACGGCACATCATGTTTGGCAGAGTTTGGAACATTACGTTGATGATAACTATTCGCGGCCATATCGTGCAGTAAAGCCGATAGCGCTCCGTCTCCCGCTCCGTTAGTGTTTTTGATTTCCAATGGGCCACCCAAGTAAGGGCCAATGTGTGAATACACTTTTATTGGGTTGAGACAGTCTTGTTTCCGCATCGCACGGCTAAATTCGTACTTGTTAAATTCAGCAATATTACCCGGTAGAAGAGGTAATTCAGTTTCGCGCTTTGCGCTTTCATCGGTGTAGCTAGCCATATAAAGACCCACGGGCCCCGCGGTGCAGAGGATTAAATCAACCCATTCGAGTGCTTTGTTAGCCGCAAGCAGTGGATCTTTCTCACCAGTTAACGCTTCACCTTCTTCTTCATTCATGGCGACGACTGTGATGTTTTCTTTGATGTAGTCTTGCCACCACTTCGCATTACCTTCAATTACATACTTAGTGCCTAGGGTTAACACCACTGGAATGTGCTTGGATTTAGCGATCTCAATAGCGCGTTTGACCGCAAGTGGCATTGGATCTTCGGGTTTTCCACGCATTAAGTAAGAAGAAACAACTAAAGCGGAGGCTTTTTCAAAGACCTCTTCAGGAACACTATCGGGGCGAAGTTTATTCATATGCCCTTCATTAATGGCGAAGGTGCGCTCTCCATCATCAGAAATTAGGGTGTAGCAACGCCCGATAGGACCATCGACAGTTTGAAGATGGTTTAGGTTCATGCGCGATGAGGTTCTACACAAATAACGATAGCTGTATGAGCCGACTTCAATATTTTTGGACATCACGCCGAGCAAAACGGATTTGCTATCGGCCAACACAGAGTAGTTGTGCAGTGTGTTGCCAATCGTATCTCCCGGGTATTGGTGAGTAATTAAACCTCGTTCGACTAGCTCTTCATAGAGCGCATCGGCTTTGCTCTCTTCGAGCACCAGTGAGTGACCTTTACTCAATTGATGTTTCTCTAAGAACTCATTGTCTACACGAGCTTCAATATCAACAATGGTTTGCCCAACACCGACCACTGTTGGGCGGTGGAGCATAGCCGTTTGTTGAATTTGATTGACGAGAGGGTCACGAGCATGAGTCGGAAAATAGTGCTTAGATTTACGCTGTCCAGGAAACTTCATGTTGAAAAATGAGAATTGAAAATTTCCCGTATCATATCACGGATATGAAAGGTTCCTTTCATTTTTATTACATAAAAAAGTGAGCCAAATCCAGATCGCCGAGGCATTAGCGGCTATTTAGTGAGCGTTATGTCCGTACTATAAGCCTTAGTCCCCCAAAGCGGTACGGTCGATAGGCTGTGCTTGAAGCTACCATCTGTTTCTTTGGTAGTATAAGACAAGTAGATCAGGGTTTGATTTTCAGCATCGTAGATACGTCTGACTTTCATTGACTTGAAGAAAATGCTTTTTGACTTCTTAAACACGATTTCGCCTGATTTGCTCTTATCAATTTTCGCAATCATCTCTGGCGTAATGTCACCAGTCTGACGACACGAGATTGAGCTATCACTTGGATCAGAAAGACTCAAATTAGCCTCAATTGAAGCAATATGGCACGTAACACCAGTCACAATATCATCACTTAGATTTTCGATTTTTACGTCTTTAAGCGTGAAAAATCCGAGCGATACATCGCCAACTTCATTGCTATCGCAGCCAACTAAACCAAAGCTAAGTATGAATGCGGTGGTGATGAGTTTCTTGTTCATGTCTATAATCCATTTATCCATCTTTCTGCACATGATAGCAGCATCAAAGGAGAATGATATAAGGTTGTTATGTTGATGTTTTGGCCAGCATATCTGCAGTTTAGATGAGGATAATGTGAGTAATGGCTTGTCGCATATCGATCTGGTCAGTATCCTGCTTGCAACAATTAGAAGAAGAAGTAAATAACAATGATTAACCAACCTGACGTTGCCGCCATTAAAAACCAATGGCTATTTGACCAAGTGAATGTCGAATTTCCAACAGAGGAGAGTTTACAAGGTCGAGATCTTTACCAAAAAGCGGTTGTTCAACGCAGTTCTCGCCCTTTTATTGAGCTCACTGAGGAGCCTAACCTATCGTTGCTTGAAGAGGTTTATTTGGTTGATTTTCATCGGATGACAATATGGTTTGCTCTGTTGCAAGCAAGCTTATGGAGCGATAAAAACGATCAATCAAAAGTTATCGAATTCTTTACCCAAATCATTTATTCAGCACCTTGCGAGCTTTACTTAGGTTTTCAAAACGGGGAGCCTGTGGCTGCTGGTATCGTCACCTCCACTTCACATGAGATACTCATCTCTGACATCGTTACTCTGGATAAAAATGCATTTGGAGGTGAAGATGTATTCACGCGGTTGTTGCTCGCAAAATGGCGTGCTAATCATGAGTGCAATGGTAATGTTTTTATAGAACAGTAGATTGTCCTGTTAAAGCGCCTCATTCAGAGAGTCTAGAATCATATTTATTCTGAATTTGCATTTCGATACTACAGGTGGTGATAACGTCAGCTGCAACATCGTATTGAGCGTAAAAGAGTGATGCGGATATAAGTTATGCATATCAACTCTTATCTTCGCTTCATTCTGTTAACTCAATCATTTTATACATTCACCCAGCGGTTAAAATTAAGCATTGGATGAAGGAAGTGTTTATGACTGAGAAAAAAATAAAATGTATTATTTTCGACTGTGAAGGTACTTTAGTTGATAGTGAGCGTTTGTGCTGCGAAGCGCTAGTTAATGTATTGAACCAACTAGGAGCCCACATTACTTTGGCACAAGTGAGTAACCATTTTGAAGGTGGGAAGATTGCGGACATACTGTTTCAGGCGCTTGAACATACGAACATTAACGCCGATCTTGATCTTTTAGAGAACCTTTATCGGGATAAAGTTAATGAGCTCTTCGAGCAATATCTTTCACCCATGGATGGTGCGATAGAACTACTTGAGTATTTACGCCAGCAGGGTATTGAATACTGTGTCACCTCTAATGCACCTAAAGAAAAAATATCATCAATTTTACAACGGAGCGGTTTGCTCCCTTTGTTTGAAGGACGCATTTTTTCAGCCTTTGATGCGAATAGCTGGAAGCCTGAACCTGATTTGATTCGTTATTGTGCGATGAATATGGGATTTCTTTTGCAAGAATGTATTTATGTGGATGATTCAGCAAAAGGGGTTGAAGCGGGTATCAATGCAGAGGTACCAACCGTTCAGCTAGCACCTCTTAACCCACAGGGTTTTTCTCAAGCGCCTAATGTCGTTGTTATCGACACATTACTCGAGCTTAAACCATGGCTCAATGCACATTGTTGGCCAAGCAATGAATGTGTTTATGACTGATTAGCGCTGTGTGTACACCAATCATTTGCTGGACGCTTTGTAAGTGGTCGGTTTTAAAACCACATTGTGCGCAGATAAACTTTTCATTGTTTGTGGAAATAAAGTATTCGTCATGTTGACAAAGTGGACAGCAGTCTATTTTTTCAAGTGTTTTATTTATATTTTTCATAATCAATTCTCAGCAGCAAAAAGGGAGAGTCATGTTCTCCGTACTCACAGAATAAACACTAATCAAAACTTGCTCTCGGTAATATTTACCTTAGTTCCAAAAATTAGAGGCATTTCATACTTCACTGTAAGGAATGTTTGATTTTGACCTAAACCATAATAGGCAAAGTGCCGTCATTGCCCCAAGGGTATCGCATAACATGTCTTTTTGTGCGTCCCAAATGTCGCCTTGTGAACCCAGAAAAGCGATTCCCTCATCACCACCGGCGATTGAGGCATACCACCATTCAATAATTTCGTAACCTGCTGCGATACTCATGATAGAGAAAAGCCCGAACAATGAGGCAATTAGCGGTTTACAGAGCTGCTTTCTAATTAAATATTCAGCGATAGGGTAGGCATAAAAGCCAATTGAGAAATGAGCGACGCGATCAAAATTATTACGAGATGATCCGATCAGTTCGTTGAACCAAGCAAACGGAACATCTGCAAATGTATATTTAGCCCCAATGGTGTGCAAACTAAGCCACACAAACATCAGAATATAAGCCGTTGAGCTAAAGCGTAGTTTTGTTGAAGCCCAATAGACGAGTGCTAAGATCCCTAGCGCTGGGATGATTTCTGCTAACCAGACAGCACGAGAAACCGGCGCGATCGCTGAAAATAGAAAGAGTACACCGTAGATCGCCGTCAAAAATAAAAGCGTGC
This sequence comes from Vibrio sp. V23_P3S9T160, assembly GCF_963886625.1. NCBI lineage: Bacteria > Pseudomonadati > Pseudomonadota > Gammaproteobacteria > Vibrionales > Vibrionaceae > Vibrio > Vibrio sp. V23_P3S9T160. The sequence continues at coordinate 17,031 of NZ_CAWPDB010000114.1, read as the reverse complement.
GTGAGAAGTTGAGAGACATGGTTTTTCCTATCACAAAATACCGATGGATAGTGCCACTATTTGGCACGATGTTCAATTTTGTTGAATTCTGTATCTTATAGACGTAGAAATTTGTGTTTGAGGTGAGTGTATCTACCTTCGTTTTGTGATTGATTTTCGCATTGTCTTGGTAAAGAGATCCGTAAAGTGGAGAAGATCATGCAACAACTCGATCTTTCTCTTTTTATGTATTGATAGATAGTGCGTGTGATAAACGGACTCTAGTTCAAAAAGCCAAGATAATATGCGGTAAGAAACTCGACAAAAAAGCGATATTGGATTTGAATGAAGAGAGAACCTTAATGTGAACGTCGAGACTATGTCCCAAAGTAGGCCCGAAAGTATGTCTGAAAGCTTAGAACTTACCGCTCAGTTTCAATCTTACATGGAAAATCCGCTGCTTTGGCCAATGTTGGAGGTGTTGCGTAAACAGCCTTCCGGTTGGAAAGTCCATACGTTAGCGGCACATTTAAGTGAACAGGGATTCATGCCTGTACTTGATAGCGCACCTGAAAAAGACCTCTTTAAGCGTAATTTTTTGATCATGAACGCGCTCTATCAGCTTCAAGAGACGCTTTACCCTGAAAAGTGGTTACAAGTATCAGCAATGGACATTGTACTAATGCCTGCGCATCGTGCCGTTAGTTGCGAAATCGACCCAGATGATCCATTGCGTGATTATTACACTCAGTGGAAAAATTATGAGGCTGATGAAGGAGAAGTGCGCCGCTTGTTGAACGAATTCTGGACTCGTTACCGTAAAGCAATGGGTGGAACGAGTAACCTTAATATGAATCGTCTTCAAGCATTGAGGCTGTTTAAATTACCAGCGGAAGCGACGCAAATTGAAATCCGGAAAACATGGCGCAAGTTGGCACTAAAGTGGCATCCAGATCGAGACAATGGCAATGCTGAAACGTTTCGAGTGTTGTGTGAAGCATGGAATATTTTGCGGCAAAATAGTTAAAGCCCAAACCTTAAACTCTAGACAAGATATTCGTCGAATAAGGTCAACTGGCACTGTAAGGCATACCTAAGCTAACTACCTGTAATGTACTGAAGCAATAGGGTACTGAAGTAAAAAAGAAGCGATCTCTCGCTTCTTTTGGCTTTTGTTGTAGGGGAGTTAATCTTTACTGGTGGTTTTTAAATTGCGACTTGCGCATACGGTTCAACGCCGCCATCACATCGATGACACGTGGTTTCGCCAAGTCACCGTGGTTTGGCATATTTTGGTGCCATGTTCCTGCTAATAAAGCCATCATCTCTTTGCTTGGTTGCGCTGACCACCCCGGAGTCTGCGCAAACTGGAACCAAGTCCAGCCAATCGCATTGACTTCAGAAGGTGACTCCAATTGTCCTAACGCATTTAAATCCGTAAATTCTTTGCCAAAGCGAAGCGAATCAACGCCTTTGGCAGAGACTCGGAATTTACCATCAACCAGTAATTTTTGCAGCGCAGTGCGATTCATCGCGCGTTCTGGGAAAATAGCCAGTGGCGTTTCACATTCGTTGTGACGAGCAGTTGGGTGCTGTTTGATGACTTCTTTAGCTTTGTTAGTCACATCAACGGCGTGGTAGTCATGCATCTGGATGACAGTATCGGCGACATCTAAGTAATCACCGGACCCCCCCATGACGATCAGTGTCGAGATATCCAAATCATCGCGAAGTTGCCCGATACGATCAACCAATGGTGTAATGGGCTCATCACCTTTACTGACCAGCGCTTGCATACGCTCATCACGGATCATGAAGTTGGTGGCGGAAGTATCTTCATCAATCAGTAATGTACTAGCGCCAGATTCAATGGATTCTTGTAACCACGCTGCTTGCGATGTTGAACCGGACGCATCTTGAGTGCTGAAATCGGAGGTTTCTTTACCCATAGGTAGGTGATTGATGTAGTTGGACAAATTTAAATTATGTACGCAACGGCCATCTTCAGCGCGAATTTTCATGGCTTGATGATCCGTAACAATTCGCTCACGGCCATCGCCGGGAATATGGTTGTAAATTGAACGCTCAATCGCCGTTAACAAAGTCGATTTACCGTGAAAACCACCGCCGACGATAAGGGTGATACCTTTGGGGATGCCGAGTCCTTTAATTTTTCCTTGGTTTGGTGTCTCAAGCTCAACTTCTAACGATGTGGGAGCTTGGAAAGTAACGGCGTCTTTCATCGGCAGATCACAGTTACCTGCCAAGCGAGGTAATACGCTGCCATTAGCCACAAAAGCAACCAGATTGTGCTGTGCCAGTTGTGCACGCATTGCTTCTTGATCTTCGATCACAGCGCAATGCTCAAGTAGGGCATCTTTATCCAGTTCACGTTCAATGGTGGCTCGGCGAATGAATTTTGGCAGGTAGAAGGTGATGATGTTGAGCGCTTTCTTGGCCAGAATGTCACGACCTTCAGCGGGTAAATTGATGCGAAAACGAAGCTCAATACCATGCTCCGTAAAGAGAACAGCGGTACTATCAAGCACCGTTTGGCCCGTCAATGCGATGGCAATATGGCTCTCTTGCTTAGCAAACTCCGCAAAACTACGAGCGATAAAATCTCTTGCAGCCATTTGATAAGCAGGTGATTTCTCTTTTAACCATTCCAGACCGGTCAGAGACCATGCTCGAGTAGCGCGAAAGCGAGATGCAGAAGCGTAAGGGTCCGCTTGGATATGATCGATATGCAAGGTGAAATCACCAAATTCGTATTGACCTTTGATCTGCTGATAGGCGCGGTAGTTCTGTTTTTCTAGCTTTTTGAGAATTGATGTTAATAAATCCATCTCGATATCGCTCGTTTGGAAAGGAAAGGCGGCGATTATAGGAACCGCCACACTGAGAGTAAAGACATGATAAGGGATTCCTTTATCCTACAAAACCTTTGTCTCGGCAGGGTGTGCATAATTTTGGTTCAGTAGCCCAGCCTCAAACTCGTCACAAGGCATTGGTTTACCATAGAAATAGCCTTGGCCAAACTCACACCCTTCACTGATGATAAAGTCTTCTTGGCTTTGATTTTCAATCCCTTCGAGGATCACTTTCAGCTTTAATTTTTTGGCAACGTGAATGATTGAGCGAACAATTTCTTTATCTTCCTCACTTTGATCCAATTGATGTACAAAGCTTTTATCTATTTTTATGCAATCGAAGGGAAATTTTTTCAAATAACTGAAAGAGGCGTAGCCCGTGCCGAAATCATCAAGTGACAACGTCACACCTAGTTGGTGTAGAATTCGCAGTGTGTTGCGAGCCACCACTTCATCCGCAATCAAACAGCTTTCTGTTACTTCCAACTCTAAGTACCGAGCTGGAAGTTGGTAGGTGTTCAGTAGCTCACGAACTTGGTCTGCGAATTGGGCATTCTTCAATTGGACGGCTGAAACGTTAATGGCCATTTTGAAATTATCGACCTGTTTTGCCCATTGGCTCGTTTTTTCGATGGCCGATCGCAGGACAAAGTTACCCACTTCAAAAATCAGTCCATTTTGTTCGGCCATGTGAATTAAGGTTTCATTGGATATATCGCCCAATACGGGGTGCCGCCAACGTAGTAGCGCTTCTGCCCCCGTCCAGCGATGAGTGGTTGGAGAGACCTTAGGTTGAAAATAGAGCATGAGCTCATCGTTGCGCACTGCTCGTAATAAGTAGCTTTCTAATTGGTTGATTTGCCGGAGTGAGTCACTGAACACTTGCGAGTGATAGCAAAACTTATGACCGGAATCTTTGCAAGAGACCATGGCAGCAGAAGCTTGTTTGAGCAGTTCTATAGCATTGTCAGTGTCTAAACTCGTTGCAATACCAATATAGGAATGAAGATGAACATTATGGTCATCGAGCTTAAATTCAGAATGACCGATTTCGACCAATTTATGGCACAACTTTTCCAGGTGACGCGCTAATAGTTTTGTTTTGACTATCAAGACTAAATCTGTCGACGTGGGTCGAGCGGTCAATATTTCAATTTTATCGCAGCGGCCTAATCGCTCACGATATCGAGCGATGACTTGATCCCATGCTCGGTAGCCAAAGTGAGATTGAATATGACGAGCATTAGTGAAACCAATATGAATGGCGGCAACTTCGGTGTGCTGTTTTGTTGCTTGTAAAAGGCTATTTTTGAGTTCCAATTCAAGTGCGTTGCGATTTAAAAAACCTGTGCTGACGTCATGCCACTTTTGATATTGAATCTGTTGTTCTGCGGCGCGGCGTTTATCGATCTCTTGCGTGAGCGAGTAGTTGAGATCAGCAAGATCTTGTGTTCGGTTATCGACGCGAAGCTGAAGCTCATCATTGAGCTGCTGAAGTCTTACTTGTTGGTATAAGGTGGTGAGCTGGGATTCAATGGTATCGCGAAAACTCTCCAGTAACTGCCGATAGGTGGGGCCAAAATGGTTCTCCTTGTTATCGAGTACGCAAATGGTGCCAAATATATCACCATTCGGCCACTTTAATGGGATGCCACAATAGGCAATCATGCCCAGTGGTGCATCTGGATTATGCATCCATTTTTTATCGGCTAAAGCATTCGGGACCAATAGTTCCTGCTGTGTTTGCATCACAGTTTCACAGTACAGACATTGTCCTAAGGGTTCTTTATGTCCGGTTTGATAGGGGTTGTCGACGTTGGTATTTTTACAGAATATTTCGAGTTTTTGCTGGCTAGCACGCATGATCAATGCGCTCGGGACGTTTAAAATTTCAGCGAGTAAATTCACAATGCGCTGCCATCCATCCATCATTGAAGAGGGGATGAGCATCTCATGTGTCTTTATTTTCGACATATTATCAAATTCCTTTGGACGACAAAGCTTAAAAAAGCCGAGCATTCATTGCTCTAGACTGACGATGACAAGATCCGCTCCTATGACCATAGTATGGTATTAAGAATAAGAACGCGCCGCCAATGTAACAAAAAAAAGCCCCAATAAAATATTGGGGCATTGAGATAGTTAGCTGTGTCTCGTAAATGATACGGAAGGAGTTAATCGGCTTGCTTGATATAATGGTCGATATTAATTTCTTGAGCATAATCAACACAGTCAAAGTCGAAGCCATTGAGCTGCATGAATTCTCGCTTAAAGCCCTTATAGTCACCTAGTTGCTTAAAGTTGTACTGATCCATTTTCTCCAGTAAATCGGCCACTTTTTGCTGAGTATCTGGGTTGAGCTCCCAATCATCCATACGGATCAGTCGTTCGCCATCAACGGGTACTTTGCCTTTGCTAGAGAGTTTTTCGCTAAACAGACGCTGCATCTGCTCGATACATCCTTCGTGCGTCTCTTTTTCTTTCATCACCTTATACAATGCGACAATGTAAGGGCTTAAATTGGGAATGAACACGCTCGCCTTCGTGACTAAAGCTTTACAAACAGTCGCATAAGCCCCGCCGCCATAGTTAGACAATTTTAGGTTGAGAGAGTGGCTGGTTTGGTGCAAATCAATTTTGGCGCGCCCCAGTGTACCGTCAAGATAAATGGGGTGAGTAATCTGAGGGCCGATGTATGAAAAAGCAATGGTTTTACACCCTTGTGCAATCGATTCAGTGTTGATCAGCGTATCTATCCAGTTTTCCCAATCCTCGCCACCCATTACTTTCAGTGTACTTTCGATCTCTTCGTCATTTGCAGGGGCAATGGTGGTTTCTACCCACGTATCGTTTTCTAGTAATATTGTCGCACCAGAAACTGCCTCACCAATCGGTTTAATGGCGGAGCGCCAATACTGATCTGAATTGGGTTTTGGTCTCATGCCGCTGGCGATACTGTAAATGACTAAATCGACTTCCCCTTCAAAATAGGTCTCTATCGCTTCAATCACTTGCTCGCGTACTGATGGTGAAAAAACATCCCCATCGATATTGACGGCGACTCGACCCGCTTGCTCGGCCTGTTGTTTAAAAAAGAGATTGTTGTACCAACCAGCACTACCAACCCCTTTTTCTGATGGCGTTTTTTCAAAGGAAACGCCAATCGTATCGGCTTCTGAACCACCAAAGGTGAGGGCAATGCGGGCGGCGAGCCCAAAGCCTGACGATGCGCCTAAAATGAGAACTCGTTTTGGCCCGTGAGTGATCGGTCTGCAAGATTTTACGTAATTAATCTGTTGTAACACAGCTTGTTCGCATCCGAGTGGATGAGCAGAGCGAGCGACCACACCTTTGATCACAGGTTCAATGTGCATAGTTTGTACCTTTGCGGTTAGGGGAATGGTCTAAAAAATATCGTAAAACTAGGTAAAGTTCATTGAGCTGAGGCATTAAAATCAGAGATGCTCTGCTAAATGTTGCGCAACAAAATTGGCGATCCACGGCTGAGCGTCGACCGTCGGATGTAAGCCATCAGCCATCATCCACTCTGGTTTAATGATCACTTGCTCTAAGAAAAAGGGCAGTAACGGCACAGTGTGTTGGAGGCTAAGCTCAGAATAGAGGCTATAAAAGGCATCGCTGTAGCGTTTGCCATAGTTTGGTGGAATGCGAATCTGCATCAAAAGAGGGGTTGAGCCTGCTTTTTTTATTTGGCCAATGATGGCGGTTAAATTGCTGCTGATCAATTGAGATGGAAAGCCACGCAATCCGTCGTTCGCACCAAGCTCAATAAGCACCGCATCAGGGGTATGTAGGGTGAGTAGTGACGGTAAGCGGGCTAGGCCATTGCCCGTTGTATCGCCAGAAATACTGGCATTAATGACATCAATGTCTGATTTACCTTCAGCTTGCAACGCATTAGGTAGCAAGCTAGGCCAAGCGTTTTCAATCGGCATTTGGTAACCAGCGCTTAAACTATCACCCAATATCAAGAGTGTGGTACTACTAGCGCTAGCCGAGAATAATAAAATACAAATCAAGGAAAGAAGTCGAGTCATGCAAACATCCGTTATTAGAGCACATTCATTATCTAAAACAGTCTCTACCAATCAAGAGCATTTAACAATCCTAAAAGAGGTAAACCTAGAGATCAAAAGTGGTGAAAGCGTGGCGATAGTCGGAACGTCTGGTGCGGGGAAATCAACCCTGATGACGCTGTTGGCTGGGCTTGATACGCCGACACGCGGAGAAGTAGAGCTATTGGGCCAGCCATTATCTCAACTGGACGATGAAGGACGCGCGGCGATCCGCAGTCAATCGGTTGGCTTTGTGTTTCAAAGCTTTTTGCTGATCCCAAGCTTGTCTGCGTTAGAGAACGTGACGCTACCTTGTTTGTTAAAAGGTGAAAAAGAGGATGTAGATCGTGCTAAATCCTTGTTGACGGCCGTTGGTTTATCGCATCGAATGCATCACTCTCCTGCACAACTTTCAGGGGGCGAGCAGCAACGAGTCGCGCTAGCAAGAGCCTTTATGATCAATCCGAAAGTGCTGTTTGCCGATGAGCCTACTGGCAACCTTGATCAAGAAACCGCGGCAAAAGTGGTTTCATTATTGTTTGAATTAAATAAGCAGCACGGAACGACCTTAGTGCTGGTTACCCATGATCCCGCTCTTGCGGCTCAATGTGATCGTATTTTCCACATGCAAGCTGGTATGTTGGAGGAGCGGTAATGAGCGAGATGTCGAGCCGTTCACTCAATAAACGATTAATTCGCTGGAGCTTAGGTGAAATCCGCCACGGACAGTTGTGGCCTATTTCAGTGGCGCTAACCTTGATCATTGCTTGTATTTTTGCGCTGACTGCCTTAGCTGAGCGTATGGAGCAAGTGATTGTTAAACAAGGTAAAGACGCACTCACTGCCGATAGTGTGTTTGTTTCCGCAAACCCACCCCCAGCGTCATTGCTCGATCAGATCGAGCGCTTGCAACTGCCGTCTTCACAACTTACGCGTTACGCGACAATGGCATTCAGTGAGCGCGGTATGCAGTTAGTCACTGTCAAAGCAGTGGATAGTGCTTATCCGCTACGCGGTGAAATGCGTCTTTCTGATGATGTGACGACATTTCAGCACCTTGCGCCGAATCAACTGTGGTTAGATGAACGAGTGTTTGCGCAATTAGACGTTCAAATTGGTGATCAGGTCACACTGGGCGATGCTGACTTTACGGTCTCGGGACGCATCCTTGAGGAGCCGGGACTCAGCTTTAATCCGTTTCAACAGATGCCAGCGGTGTTGATCCACCAAGACGATGTGGCTCGTACTGGTGCACTTCAATTGGGAAGCCGGGTGCAATTTAGCGTGTTCATTAATGGTGATGATGGACAGATTGAAGCAGTAAAACAGCTCGTTACTTTAACGCCTAGCGATCGTTGGCGCGACCGAAATAGCGCCAGCCGAACGAATGAGGTTTTTGAACGCACAGAGCAATATTTGTCGTTAACCGTAGCGATTGTGATCATCATGGCGGCAACCACATTAGTCCTGACTTGTCAGCACTATGTTTCTACGCGGCAAAAAACCATCGCCATGTTAAAAAGCCTTGGAGCGAGCAAACGTTGGATCCGCCAATGGTTGATCGTACAAGTGGTGATTTTGTTTGTTTCTGCTGCGGTGCTTGGGGTATTGATCGGCATTGGCCTAGAGTCTTTATTACGCGTGCCGCTGGTGGATTTATTGCCTACGCCTTTACCGAGTTATGGCGCTAAACCCGCTTTTATTGCGCTGATGGCGAGTGTATTGATCGCTTTTCCTGCACTCGGCATTCCTTTACTGCATTTGCTAGATACCAGTGCGCTCAATGTCATGCAAACAGAGCGAGCGAAACCGAATCATCGCCGTAATGGGTTGCTCATCTTGATTCCGTTAGTGCCGATGCTGTGGGCTTATTGGAATAATCTCTTAGTGTGGATTGTGTTGGCTGGGATCGTGACGCTTTTTGCGGTGCTTGCTGTGGTCAGTGTTTTGGTGGCTCGTAGTTTAGGACGTCTTCCGCTCTCTACCGCGCTTAAATTAGCGCTCAGCCGAATCAATCGTTCGGCAATCACGACCGGAGTCCAGTTCGGCGCGTTAGGACTATCGTTAATGTTATTGGCGATCATCTGGTTAGTGCGTACCGATTTACTCTCTGATTGGCAGCGAACCTTACCCAGCGATGCTCATAACGCATTTGCACTCAACATTTCACCAAATGAAGTTAATGATTACCTTAACACGTTAGACAGCGCCAACATTGTGCGTTCGCAAGCCTATCCGATCATCCGAGGGCGTTTATCGACTATTAATGGCATAGAGGCCAAGCAACAAGCTCAAGGTGAAGAGGGGAGTGATGCGTTGAGGCGAGAGCTCAATTTCACTTGGGGAGAATCGCTACCCAGCAACAACCAACTGACGGCAGGAGTGTGGACAGAGCAAGGTGGAGTTTCGGTTGAATCCGACGTTGCTCGTGATTTGGGGCTGGAACTGGGAGATAGTTTAGGGTTTGTGATCAATAGCCAAACCGTGGAAGCGAAAGTAAATTCCATTCGCCAAGTCGAGTGGCGAGAAATGAAGCCTAACTTCTATTTCATTTTTACCCCAGACTTATTGCAGGAGATCCCTGCCACGTGGCTGGTGAGTTTCAGAGCGCAAGATCAAGATAACGCTTTGCTTGCCACCCTTGCTCGCACTTACCCTACGGTCAGTTTGATGGATATCCGGGCAATGGGCGATAAAATTCAAACTTTGCTGACGCAAATTATCTGGTCAGTGACAGTGCTGGCCGCAATGGGCGTGATTGCTGGTATTTTGCTGATTTTTACTCTGCTGCGTTTAAGTTTAAGCCAGAGGCAACAAGAAATTCGCTTATACCGCACTTTAGGGGCCAGCAAGCGCCGCGTCGAGCAAACTATTTGGGCTGAATACGGTTTGATGGCGCTCATTGCCGGAGTCGTCGCAAGCCTTGGCTCTGACGCGGTGGTGGCCAGCGTCATGAAGTTCGGTTTTGAACTAGAACCTATGGCGCATTACAGCATGTGGTTGGTGCTACCCTTGGCGACGTTTTGCACATTATCGCTGGTCGTGAGTAGTTTAATTAAGCGGCTGTTAACCCCTATAAATAAAGACTTTAACTAGCGGTATCCATAATCCCAGACGGAGTTATCCACAAAAACAGTGGATAAAGTTTGGGATAACTCGACGGCTTGATAACGGCCTATTTGCGCTTAGCCCCGTAGTTACCTTGGGTTGCGCAGTTTTGTTATTCACAAGGTTGAAAAAACGTCGTTTTGGCTTTATTGAGTCAAGCAATTTTTTAAGTTATTTGTCGATTATGCGTATTGCTTGTTAGTCGTAAAGCAGATAAGACCACGTGAAAAATGTGATTTTAATAACGCTTTACAAGCTTTAGAATGCATCCGGGTTTTCCAGAGTACTCGTATCTTATGTCATATAAAAAGTTCAATACAGATTCTCCATGTGTCGCAATTATTGGTGGGGGTGTGGCTGGTGCCACTGCCGCCGTTCATATGGGAGAACTGGGGCTCAATGTGCTGCTTTTGGAAAAAAGCGCTGGCCTCGTTAATGGGCCGCCGATTTGCCATCTGCACGCGGGCGGTAACCTCTATCGCGAAATTTCGCAGCAGCAGTGTCTTGAGTTACTTAAGCAGTCGATTGAAACCGTCAGGCTCTATCCCCACACGCTGAATAAGCGACCTACTGTGATTGCTGTTCCGCATAGTGATGGCGGTGAGCCGCAAGCCCTATTACCAAGGCTAGAACTTATTCAGCACAGCTATCAACAATTGGTTGATGAAGACCCACGTAATCAACAGCTTGGTCAACCCCAAGAGTATTTCAAACTCTACAGCCGTGAAGCACTGCAGGTATTAGCAACTCAGCAACAGAGTGATCAACCGACATCATTCGATGATTGGGTGATCCCTTTTGCTCAACATGCAGATTTAAATCAGTTGAAATACCCAGTCATTGCGGTGCAAGAATACGGTTGGAGTGTTTTTCGTCTGGCGGCCAGTGCTGAGCTTGCGTTAGCGGCGATGCCTCATTGCCAAGTTTTAACGCACGTTAAATTAATCAAATCTGATTTTATTGATGAGCAATGGCAGCTCGTTTATTTGGATGATCAAGAGCATGAACACGTTATCCATGCCGATTATTTAGTCAATGCATGTGGTTATGAAACGGGAATAGTCGATGATTTGGCTAAGGCTCCGCGTCAACGCTTGGTGGAATTTAAAGCGGCTTACGTTACCCGTTGGGCAGAATGCGACCAGCAATGGCCAGAAGTGATTTTTCACGGGCCAAGAGGCACCCCACAAGGAATGGCTCAGCTAACACCGTATGCTGATGGTCTATTTCAGTTGCATGGTATGACCGAGGGAATCACGTTATTTAAAGATGGGTTAGTGGCCTCGCAAGCTGGATCATCACAGCCCGTATTGCCTGATTATCTCGAACGCAAAATTAAGAACGGCTGGCAACAGGACGCACTACAAGAGCGCAGTGAACGAGCCATACACCACATGAGTCAGTTCATCCCACAGTATATTCAAGCACAAGTAGCTGGTAAGCCACTGTTTGGTGCGCAGCAAATTCCTGGCCAAGATGCTACATTACGAGCCGCTGATGTTACGTTTGAAGCTCATAATTATGCGCGAATCGAAGTGGTCAAAGGTTCATCCGCGTTGGAAGCGGCAACTAAAATTGTTCAGCATTGGCAGTTAGTTAACGATGAAGACTTGCTACAATCGATAGAAGCTCGTCACCCAATCAGCATGAGTTTGGCTCTTGAACAGGTGGAAGAGAAAGCTATCGCGTTAGCTAAGGCACGCGCTTATCCTGAAGCATTGGCAAAAATTGTCGGTATGGTTTGATTGGTGACACCTTGCGGTTTTCTAAAGGAGCAAGGTGATAGTCGTTAGTAGCCGAAATAACGCGCCCATTGGCACCAAACCTCTTGCAGGCCTTGTATATCACCTTTGACAAAACGTATTTTCTGCCCCGGTTTTGCTTGTGCCAAACGGGGCAGATCAATGCGAGCCACACACCCTAATTTAGGGTAACCGCCGATGGTTTGGCGATCGTTGAGTAAAATGATCGGTTGGCCATCTGGCGGGATTTGAATCGCCCCCAAAGCAATTCCTTCCGATAAAATAGGTGTCGCGGGTGGGGTAACCGTATCGCCATTAAGACGATAGCCCATGCGATCGGGGCATGCTGACTGACAGTGAAGCTGGTTTGATAAAAGCGATCGAGTTGCTGCGATGAAAATTGCAGGGCTTGGTAGCCTTCAATGACGCGTAATTTAAGTGGCAGATTATAATCAGGCTTATAACGAAAAGTAATGTGTACGGGTTTGTTATCGATAGCGTGGGGATTAAAGTGCAGTGAATCGCCCGCTTGCAGTGGTACACCGTTTTGCGTTAACCCACCAAGCTGTTCTTTGGGTACGGTGGCAACACTACCTAAATGGTGAGGCACAATGAACCCTCCGCGCACGGCCAAATAAGCTCTTAAGCCATTTTTGGCTAGGCCAAATTTCAGTGTTTGCCCGGCTTGCGCGCTAAAGCTTCGCCAATTACCAATAACTTTGCCATCTAACGTGGCCGATAAATCACCACCTGCAATTGCCAGCATACATGGATGTTTAACATGAAATTCCGCCTGACCAAGCGTGATTTCAAGCGTTGCTAAATTGACTCGGTTACCCAGTAAATGGTTGGCCCAACTGTAGGCGTAATCATCGACTGGTCCTGATTGAGTAACACCGATATGACTGAGACCAAAGCGGCCAAAATCTTGAATTAAGCTCAGTTGACCGGGTTTTATCACCTGTAGTAGGGGGCTCATGAATGGTGCTCCCACTGCGAGGCTAATTGAGGTATTTCACCTCCTAATGATAAAAATTCCTCGCGAGTCATTGCTGTAAACTTCACTTTAGTTCCAATCGAAAAAGGCGTCATTGGTGTTTGATGAGGAGAAAAGAGCGGATGGGGGCAATTGGCGATGATATTCCATCCTCCGGGAGAGTTGTTCGGATAGACGGCCGTTTGCTGTTCTGCAATCGCGACGCTGCCTTTGGCCACACTAAGGCGTGGGGTGGCATGGCGCGGTAAGCGTAATTGTTCATCTACTTCAGCCATAAAGGCAAAGCCTGGTGCAAAACCGACGGCACAAACGGTGTAGACCGTTTGAGTGTGTAGCGCGATAACTTGTTGCGTGGATAAACCAAGCGCATGGTAGCGCTTCAAATCTGGGCCGACACTTTCATCGTAGTAAGCGCCAAGCTCAACCAAATTGTGGGTGGCTTCCACAGCTAAAGATAAGGCCGCGATCGCTGTGATCAATTGCTGCTCTAGCTCCCTTTGAGTTATACGATAAGGAAGGTAATCGATCAAAATGGTAGTGTAAGAGGGAGTGACATTCATCAGGTAAGCAGAAAACTGCACCATGATCTGTTGCGCAACTTGTCCGATATCGAGTGACAGATCGGCCGATGGCGGGTGAGCAAAACGCAATAAGAGGCTGCATTCCGCAACGGGTTCAATGCTGTAGTTCAATGTCACTTAACACTCCTTGTGATGACGTTGTAGCCGCTAGGAGATACACGTGTAATGGTTCAACGCTCTCGTAGACAAATTCGGATTTTCTCTATCAGTTCAATCGCCGTCGGGTTATCGCCATGCACGCAAATCGTATCGGCTTCGATAGGGATCACAAAGCCATCCGAACTGGTCACTTTTCCGTAATCAACCAGTTGTTTAATTTGATTGATGATCGCCTCTTCATTAGTCAGCACTGCATTGGCTTGGCTTCTTGGAGTGAGCATACCATTAGCGAGATAAGTCCGGTCGGCAAAGGCTTCAAACAGCAATGGCACGTCATAAATATCGGCGATATCAAGGTAATCTTGGTTATTGCCTGAAGCTAAGATCATCAAGGGCACATTGAAGCAAGAAACTGCATCGACCACTGCGCGAAAGACAGATTTGTCACGCATCATATCGTTATATAAAGCCCCATGAGGTTTAACGTAGCTTATCTCGGCATTTTTGCTCTCACATAATGCCTTGAGTGCGCCAATCTGGTAAATCAGTAACTCGCATATCTCTTCTTCGCTAAAACTCATTGAACGGCGACCAAAACCTTGCAAATCGGGGTAACCCGGGTGAGCGCCAATCATTACATCAAATTGAATCGCCAGCTCAATCGTTCGGCTCATCACGTGTGGGTCAGAGGCATGAAAGCCACACGCAATATTGGCCATGTCAATCCAAGGCATCACCAACTCATCAGCGCCCATTTGCCATGCACCGAAGCTCTCGCCCATGTCACAATTGAGAGTGATTGTTCTTTTTGTCACGGGTTGCATCATCCTTGAGTGTCCATGTTGAGTAACTTGCCGTAATCAAAGGCAATATACAGTGATCCGATTCATTGTTTGGCGATAAGTATGGGCCGAAAGATAGCGAATTGGCCTGATAGACAAACATTAAAGCAGATTGATTTATAAGTGAAGTTTAGGTTGAAAGTCGTTAAACTTGCACAACCAATGTCAGAAGGTAAAAACAATGAAAGTATTAGTGACAGGCGGAATGGGGTATATCGGCAGCCATACCTGCATTCAAATGATCCACGCCGGTATGACACCCGTAATTTTTGACAACTTATACAATAGTAAAGCATCGGTTTTAGAGCGCATCGAAAAAGTGTCCGGTGTGAAGCCGCTGTTCGTCCATGGTGATGTACGCAACCAAGCACAACTGGTTGAAGTGATGAAAGCGCAAAATATTCAAGCGGTGATCCATTTCGCAGGCTTAAAAGCAGTCGGTGAGTCAGTAGAAAAACCATTGGAATATTACGATAACAATGTGAATGGCACATTGGTACTGGTGGCGGCCATGCGTGAAGCTGGCGTGAAGGCACTTGTTTTTAGTTCATCTGCAACCGTATACGGTGACCCAGCCTCAGTGCCTATTACCGAAGATTTCCCAACCAGTGCGACCAACCCTTATGGCCGTAGTAAGTTAATGGTTGAAGAGTGCTTGGCCGATTTCCATAAAGCCAACCCAGATTGGAGCATTACACTGCTGCGCTATTTTAACCCTGTAGGTTCACATCCATCAGGCGAGTTAGGTGAAGATCCACAAGGCATTCCGAACAACCTAATGCCTTTTGTCTCGCAAGTGGCCGTGGGTCGAAGAGCATTTCTCTCTGTTTTTGGCAGTGATTACCCAACTAAAGACGGCACAGGGGTTCGCGATTATATTCACGTAATGGACCTAGCCGATGGTCATATTGCTGCGCTGGAAAAAGTAGGCCAACAAGCAGGCTTGCACATTTATAACCTAGGCACAGGAAATGGCTACAGTGTACTAGAGATGGTGAAAGCGTTTGAACAAGCGTCAGGTAAAAGCGTGCCGTACCAATTGGTCGAACGCCGCGCTGGTGATATTGCGGAGTGTTGGGCAGATCCAAGCAAAGCGATGGCGGATCTAGGTTGGAAAGCGACTCGCAGCCTAGAAGCGATGACACAAGATACGTGGCGTTGGCAGTCAAATAATCCACAAGGTTATCCTGAGTCTTAAGCTCTTGCTTCAACTTCTCTGCGATGAATGAAATAAATAGCCAGTCAAATGACTGGCTATTTTGATCTGACTTGATTACTCAAGCAATCCAATGATCAGTTAGTCCGATAACGGCTTAAAATTTCACCAAGGTTGCGCGAAGCGTTTGCAAGGCTAGCGACACCTTGCGATGAGGTTTGCGCAACACTGCGAATCGCATTGGATTGTGTACGAATATCACTCAGCTCAGCAGCAATATCATTAGCAACGGCGCTTTGCTCTTCGGCTGAAGTTGAAATTTGAATACTCATGTCATTGATCATTTTTGCTGATTCAGCAATTTGATTGACGTTATTGCCGATGTTAGCGACTAAATCACTACTGGTTTGAGCTTGACTAACCGTTTGCTCAGTAATGCGTGCGATATCTTGGCTTTCGGTTTGCAGCTTCTCAATCATGGATTGAATTTCAACAGTAGCCGCTTGCGTGCGGCTAGCTAAGGTGCGAACTTCATCGGCTACCACGGCGAAACCGCGCCCTTGTTCACCAGCACGTGCCGCTTCAATCGCAGCGTTCAATGCCAGTAAGTTTGTCTGTTGCGAAATGGCATTGATGGTGGTGATCACATCGTTAATCTGCGCCGTATTTTCATTCAATGTTGAAACCGAATGAGAAGCTTGCTCAATGAATTTTGACAACTGGGAAATTTCATTAATTGCTTGCTGGACTAGCTGTGAGCTCTCTTCCGCTTGTTTTGAATCTTGATCGGCTTGCCGATTGGCTTGTTGGGAAATGGTGGACACTTCTTGCGCCGAGGCCGTCATCTCTTCCATGGCCGTGGCGACGGAATCCAAGGAAGCGTATTGGCTACTGATTTGTTGCTCGCTCTCTTTCATCTCATGGGCAAAAGAGCTGGATGTCTCACCGAGAGTGGTGGCGTTTTGTTTTACTGAAACTACCAGTTCGGTCAAGGTATCCATGGCGTTATCGAGCGCGCAGCCGATGGTACCAAACTCATCTCGACCGGGATGAAAACCTAATCGTGAAGTTAAATCACCTTTTGAAATTTTCAAGGTTGTTGTGTATAGCACCCACAATGCACCGCCAATAAAAGTAGCGACCCAATAGAGGAAAATAGCAAAAGGGATTGCCCACAAATAGCTCAACAGAAAAGTCGAGAGTGCCGATCGCTGAGCGTCTTTTTCAAGATAAGAGAGATTCTCTGTCAGTGCGTAAACTTTGCCATCGCTGTGTTTTGCTGTGGCGGTAATCACCCCTTTTTGATAACTAGTTGCGGCTAAAGAATGGCGAGTTTCAACCGCTGAAAGGGTTTGTGGATCTGCGCCGCTGGCAAGCAGACCTTGCAGTTTGTACTCAACGGCCAACTTCGATTGCGCTTCTATCTGGGCCAGTGAATCAACATAGCGATTTCCTGCGACAAAGCTTAAAGCGGTGAGGAATAAAGCGAAGATCACCCACATCTTGTCATTAATTGACATTTTAATGAACACGCGGTCAATCGTCCTGAACTGAACTTCTTTCATTGCTGCTCCGATA
>NZ_CAWPDB010000113.1:0-38088 GCF_963886625.1 Vibrio sp. V23_P3S9T160 | reverse complement strand
CTATATCTCGTAGTGAAATAGAGGAATTCTTTGGTTGCACCATGAGTTTTGCTCTATATAATGATTAAATTATAAATATTTTGATAAATATCAAAAAAATTGAGAGCAAGTCTTAAATTTGCCTAATTTGTGTGTAGTTACATGCATTTATCCTAATGAAACGTGCTGCGAAGATAGCTTCATTTGCTGAACAAGATTTATCTGAAGCAAGCGCATTACTGAGAATTCCTTCAGTGTGAGATTTCACGCTGAATCATGTTTATTTCTTTTTGAGGATTATTGTTGTGACACGAATTATCGTAGTCGGTGGTGGCGCGGGTGGTTTAGAGCTCGCGACTAAACTTGGTCGCACTCTTGGCCGTAAAAATCGCGCAGAAATCACATTAGTGGATCGTAAAGCAAGCCACTTATGGAAACCGTTATTGCATGAAGTGGCAACGGGTTCATTAGATGAAGGAGTGGATGCGCTAAGCTATCGCGCTCACGCAAAAAATCATCGTTTTGATTTCCAAATGGGTAGTCTTGCTGATATCGATCGTGAACGCAAAGTGATTGTTCTTAGTGAATTGCAAGATGAGCATGGTGAATTGTTAATGCCAAGTCGTGAGCTTGAATATGACATTTTGGTGTTGGCAATCGGTTCAACGTCTAACGACTTCAATACTCCAGGAGTTCGTGAGCATTGTATCTTCCTTGATAGCCCTGAACAGGCAAATCGTTTTCGTACTGAAATGAATAATGAGTTTCTAAAACTTCATGCGAAAAATGGTAACGGTACAGTTGATATTGCGATTGTTGGCGCAGGTGCAACGGGTGTTGAATTATCTGCTGAGCTACATAATGCAGTAAAAGAGCTGCGAACTTATGGTTTTGGCGATCTTGATTCAAGCAAACTGAATGTCAACCTTGTGGAAGCGGGTGAGCGTATTCTACCCGCTCTTCCACCTCGCATTTCTAGTGCTGCACACAGCGAATTAACGAAATTAGGTGTCAACGTTCGTACTGCGACTATGGTCACGCGAGCAGATAAGGATGGCCTAACAACTAAAGATGGCGAAAAGATTCCCGCTCAGATCATGGTGTGGGCTGCTGGCATCAAAGCACCGGATTTTATGAAAGAGATTGCTGGTTTGGAAACAAACCGCATTAATCAGTTAGTGGTAAAAAACACCTTACAAACCACAAGAGATGACGATATTTTTGTGATCGGTGATTTAGCACAATGTACACAAGCCGATGGTTCATTTGTGCCACCTCGTGCACAAGCAGCGCACCAAATGGCAAGCCAAGCGTTCAAGAATATTGTTGCTAAGCTTAACGGGCGTGAGCTCAAACCGTATGTTTATAAAGATCACGGTTCGTTGGTTTCATTAAGTCGTTTTTCTACCGTTGGTAGCTTAATGGGTAATTTAACCAAAGGCTCGATGATGGTTGAAGGTCGTATTGCGCGAGTCGTGTACATTTCTTTGTATCGCATGCACCAAATGGCGCTGCACGGTATGTTCAAAACAGGGTTGATGATGTTAGTTGGCCGTATTAATCGTGTGTTGCGTCCAAACTTAAAGCTTCACTAAT
This sequence comes from Vibrio sp. V23_P3S9T160, assembly GCF_963886625.1. Lineage (NCBI taxonomy): Bacteria > Pseudomonadati > Pseudomonadota > Gammaproteobacteria > Vibrionales > Vibrionaceae > Vibrio > Vibrio sp. V23_P3S9T160. The sequence goes on along the minus strand of NZ_CAWPDB010000113.1, from coordinate 36,513 downwards.
ATTCCCAGCGTACTGGCCATAAAAAAGCCTCGCCTTTGTTAAAAGGCGAGGCTTTTTTTGTCATCCCACCACCACCGCCTTGGACGGTAGTGGTGGTTATATCAAATTCAAGTTATTTAATGGTACTTGAGCGATAAGTGTTATGTGTTAGCCAACTAGGCTGAGCATTGGTTGGTACTGAGCCATCTTGGTTAATGTTTGAGAAATGGAACGAATGTTGGTTCCAAATTCTCGTTGCATTTTTCCATGGTTTATCAGCATCGGCTGACTGGTAAACATAAACACCATGGTTGATAGCTCTTTCTGGAGCATAGTCATTTGCTACGACAATAAGCGATGCATTGTTATTGCCTTCTAGATCCGCCACAACAGGGTATTCCCACAAGGTGTCAGATGAGTTTGCAATCGTTGCTAATACAGCACCAGTACGCCCATCGAGGATTCGAACTCTTAGGAAGTCCTGTACGATAACTTCATCAATGCCATCACCAGTGAAGTCATAAGCAGAGACACCAATTTTTCCACTATTAGAGTCATCATTTTTCACAGACCAAACCTTACCGCCTTGCGCATTGTACATGTCAACAGCATAGTAACCAGCGTATACGATACCCATATTCTGTATGTTGTTGTTGATTTTTTCACCCACAATAAACTGTACAGCATTCACATGCTTTTTGAAGGTGAAGATAGGCTTTGGTTTACTCCACACATTTAAGCCTACCAGTTGGGTATTGCTTGGGACTGTATATCGTTCAGTGGTTGCTTTGCTCTTCATGACAGGAACAGCATAAGGAATCGTTTTAGTTTTCCAAACAGGAGCTAGGTAAGAAACTGTTTTGGTATGCCAGCCAAAGAACCAGTAAGAAACTTGTTTTGTTCTCCACTCCAATCCAAGATATGGAACTTCTTTGGTTCGCCACTCTAATGCCGGGTATTTAAAGGCTGAATCTTTTGAACCTAACGTTATTTTCGAACCATCATTGAGAGTGAATTCCATCTCGAGTACGCCATATGTCCACCACGTTTTATATTTGCCGTAGGTTACATCGATAGAGCGGACTTTGCTTGTATCAATAGTATGCAGTGAACCGCCTTGACCACCCACCATATTACTAGCTGTTGATCCAATAGCATCAATCAGATCTCCTGAGCGGATTTTAAGTTGGTTGTCATCTGCTATTTTCACTGGATGGCTGTGATGTAGATGGGTATATCCATAAACAGGGGACTTATCGATTTCATTGGTAGAGGTTGTAGCTTTGCCTAGGAAGTTTGAAATAGCTTGAGCACCACCACCTGGATTTTCAGTATTAGTAATTTCCCATTTCACACTTCCATCACTTTCTAATACAGCAAAAGAGCTATTTTGTGATGCTGAGAGTGACGCTGGTACTGAGATAATGATCTCAGGTTTGTTATCATTATCCAAGTTAGCAACGGCTGAGAACCAAATGTGGTCGTTTGTAGGATGCTGCCAAGTAAATGCGCCATTACTTTGATAAAGAGAGCCATTTGAGAACACTTCTTGTATGCCATCACCATCCACATCCAAGCTTATAGGTGATGGAGACCAATCGTAGGTGAATAATAGCCCAGTATCGTAGTTATAGACACCATCAGCCGATAAGATCTCAACAGAAGAGTCGTTGTTGAGGTCGCTTAATGCGATATTTCCTGATGCGCCACCACCAGTTTTGGTTTTAGTAATCTGCTTTTTAATATTTCCGTTAACATCAAGGATGTTGATGAATTTGCTATCTAGACTCGTGCTAACAATCTCTACCAAGCCATCTCCATCAAGATCAGCTATAGCAGGGGAATAGCGAGCATCGGCTATAACACCACCATTATTGTATGACCAAAGTTCAGAACCATCAACGCCACTCAGGGCTCTAATTATTCCCCCTTTCGCATATTTGTTACCTTCAAAAGTAACAACGATAATATCAGCGATATCATTCTCGTCGATTTTTCCGTCACCATTATCATCATTTAACTGAGCAACGATAGGTGCCGCCATGACTTGGTTAAACTCAGGTTGAAATGAACTGCCTTCCCAAGACCATTTTAATTGTGTTTTTATCTCACTAGGATTGTGATGATGGTGGTTTGATGCGATTGCAATGTTACTTGCTGTGATACTGCCTATTGACAGTAGCCCGGCCGCACATAACGAAAATTTAGAAGTCATCAGGTAACATCTCTCAGTATGTATGTTTGTGTAAATTCGGATTTAAATTAATGTTGTTAACCAGTGCCATGCTTTACGGAAATTTTTCAAGATCTGGATTGAATATTGCACAACATAAGTTAGGAGAGATTATCAAGGCTTAATTAAAGGTATTCAATCCAATATGGTTCTCATAAATGAGAGGTCTTAAAAATGAAACGCTCATTAGTGAAATACATTACCAGTTTAACTTTTAGAAGATCACGTACCCAAACCATTGGAATGGCCTGCAGGTGGTCAGCGAACGGTCATAGATGGTTGTGTTATTGGAATGGTTAATAACAGAATAGCTCTAACCTTTAAGGATATGAAATCAGTGAGCTAAACTGTATGAGAGATGAATAAAAGAAGAAACGCCCAGGCAGGGCGCTTTGTTAGGCTTTATTCTGCAACGCGGCGAATTTGAATGATCATTCCCATTAATGGATGGTCTAGATAGTGGGTTTCGTTGCTGCGCATACGGCGTTTTTGGTCCATCCGATAGCTCTTTAAAAACTCTTCCTTTTCCACTGTTGGGGAGATAGCTTCTAGGTTTCCAAGTTGAACCTCGGCATTTTGCTCTTCAGGTGTAATGTCTAACTCTAATGGTTTACTTTGGAGCACGATTTCTCGCACACTCGGGGCTTTAAGGTCGAGCGTGGTTTCAGCATAAAGATAGTGCTGCACATAGATTTGCAATTTACCGTCGAGTTCGTAAAGGGGACTCGCGATGCTTTGTTCTAGCACACCGTTTACTGGCGATTCTTCTAGTACGGCCACTTTTTCACTGCCGTCAGTATTGAATTTAGCGGAGTAATCTTTACCCGCTTGAATATGGAAAATCGGTGCGGAAGCTCTGCCTTGATCGCCTTGACGCCAAGCCGTATGCAATAGCACTTCAAAGCCGGCGTGGTTTTTCAGTTTTTGTGCTTGATCGTTAAGTTGGTAGTCGGAAAAAGGCAGCATTTTCACGCCTTTTTCTTGGCGATAGTTTAAGTCACTAAAACTGCCCGCGCGTTGAATATTGATTTCAGGCAATGAGTTAGGCCACGACTCACTGACCTTCTCTGCATCAATTGCACGCTTAAAAATGATCACTTCTATGTCAAATTGCCGTTGTGCCAGACTTGGCATCGAAATAAGCAAAAGTAGGAGTGGGATCAGTTTTTTCATTATGGCTCCATCATTTTTTGTGCGTAATTTATGCTCTAGGCATCAGGTTTTGTTGGAATTCGCTGAGCATACTCGACACAAATTGAATTCGTTCACGTCTATCAGCTAATGGTACAGCAAACTTAAACTTAGTTGGCCCTTCCATTGCAAATTTTTTCGGTTGTGATTGCAGAAGTCTAACCAAAAAGACGGGATTAATGTCAGCATCTGGATAGAACTCAATGTAGCCGCCTTTTTCATGCGCTTCGATTTTCTTCACTTTTATACGTGCAGCATCAATTTTGACTTCAGCAACGCCGAGTAAGTTATTTGCAGCATCAGGTAATTTACCAAAGCGATCAATCAACTCGACTTTGAGCTCGGCGAGCTCATCTCGGCTAGCGACACTCGCTATCTGTTTATACATGGAGAGGCGAGTATTTACATCAGGAATGTAATCATCGGGTAATAGCGCTGGCAAACGCATTTCCACTTCGGTTTGTTCACGAAGCAAATCGTCAAGAGAAGGTTCTCTGCCATTTTTTAATGCTTCAACCGCTTGCTCTAGCATCTCCATATAGAGAGTAAAACCAATCGATTGGATCTGACCGCTCTGTTCATCGCCTAATAATTCACCCGCTCCACGGATTTCTAAATCGTGCGTTGCTAGAGTAAAACCAGCCCCAAGATCTTCAAGAGATGCAATCGCTTCTAAACGTTTCACGGCATCTTTAGTGATGGCTTTAGGATGTGGAGTGAGTAAGTAAGCATAAGCTTGATGGTGAGAACGTCCTACTCGGCCACGAAGTTGGTGTAGTTGCGCTAAGCCAAGGTTATCTGCTCGGTCCATAATGATGGTGTTCGCGGTTGGGACATCAATCCCGGTTTCAATGATGGTTGTGCAAACCAATACATTGAATCGTTGGTGATAAAAGTCGTTCATCACTTTCTCCAGCTCACGTTCACGCATTTGTCCATGGGCGACGGTAATTCGGGCTTCAGGGACCAGTTTTTCTAAATCGGCGGCCACTTTGTCGATAGTTTCTACTTGGTTATGTAGAAAATAAACCTGTCCACCGCGCATGATTTCACGTAATACGGCCTCTCGAATCGTATTGTCATCATGTTGGCGTACAAAGGTTTTGATGGCTAATCGTCGTGCGGGTGGTGTGGCGATAATCGATAGATCGCGCATTCCGCTCATCGCCATGTTTAACGTGCGCGGAATCGGCGTTGCCGTTAGCGTGAGAATATCAACATCAGCACGCATCGCTTTCACTTTTTCTTTTTGGCGAACGCCAAAACGGTGTTCTTCATCAACGATCAAAAGACCAAGATCGCTAAATTTTAGCTCGCTGGAAAGCAGTTTATGCGTGCCAACCAAAATGTCGACTTTGCCGTCGGCGACATCTTGTAGTATCTGCTTTTGCTCTTTCGCTGATTTGAAGCGTGATAAAACTTCGACACGGATCGGCAGGTTAGCGAATCGGTCTCGAAAGTTCTCAAAATGCTGCTGCGCGAGTAAGGTTGTCGGCACTAATACAGCCACTTGTTTATTGTTGTCGGTGCAAACAAAGGCGGCGCGCATGGCGACTTCTGTTTTGCCAAATCCAACGTCACCACACACTAATCGGTCCATCGCTTTTTTCTGACACATGTCCGATAGCACGGCGTTGATAGCTGTATTTTGATCATCGGTTTCTTCAAATGGAAAACCTGCTTTAAAGGTCGCGTATTGACCACGATCCAGAGCGAACTTATAGCCTGGTTTGAGCTCTCGCTTGGCGTAAACATCCAGTAGTTCCGCAGCAACATCACGGACTTTTTCGGCCGCTTTTCGTCGTGCCTTGGTCCATGCTTCACCCCCGAGTTTATGCAATGGTGCGCTTTCTTCCGCTCCGCCAGAGTAACGACTAATGAGATTCAATGAAGCGACAGGGACATAAAGTTTGGCTTCGTTTTGATACTCAAGGGTGACGTATTCGGTCATCATGCCACCCGCTTCAAGCGTCTGTAACCCGAGATAACGGCCGATACCATGATCAATATGAACAACGGGTTGCCCTGGTTTGAGTTCGGCTAAGTTACGAATGACAGCGTCACTATTGGTGACTTTACGATCTTTCTTACGGCGAAGAATGACACGGTCACCGAGTAAATCACTTTCGCAGATGAACGCTAAGTTAGCATTGTTATCGATAAAGCCGTGCTCAGATGCCCCTAATACGAGACATTGTTTTTCTTTTGCTTGGCACGCTTGCTGGAAGGTTTCTTTTTCGATAGGGCGCAGTTTTACGCGTTGCAATAGCTCTAGTAATGCTTCGCGACGGCCTTCTGATTCGACGGAAAAAATGATTTTCCCAGTGAAACTTTCACTAAATTGCCGGATGGCGGCTAAAGGCTCTTTATTTTGATGCATGACCGCCAAGTCGGGTAATGCACTGACCGTTAAATTGATCCGCCCTTGCTTTTCTGAAATCGGTTCTACACTGAGTTGGAGCTGAGCCACGTTTTTGAAAAGACTGAAAAGCTCATCTTTTTTAAGCCACAATTCATGAGGCGGCAGTAACGGGCGAAGAGGGTCAACTTTACGCTGCTGGTAACGATATTCGACGTCGGTTAAAAACTGGTCAATCGCTGTTTCGATATTTCCTACGACAATTAGTTGGCTTTCTGGCGCGATATAATCGAACAAGGTTTCGGTGTGTTCAAAAAATAGCGGTTGCCAGTATTCAATACCGGCTGGCCAAATCCCCTTTGAGACTTGCATATAGACAGATTCTGGTTCACGACGTGCTTCAAATCGTTGACGCCAGCGGGTGCGAAAATCTTCAATTGCACTTTCTGTGGTGGGAAATTCATGAGCAGGTAGCAAGCGTATCTCACTGATCTCTTCAATTGAGCGTTGATTCTCAGGATCGAAGGTGCGTATGGTGTCGATTTCATCATCAAAAAAATCAATGCGATAAGGATCGCTGCTGCCCATTGGAAATAAATCAAGAATCGAACCTCGGCTGGCGTACTCGCCTGGGCCAAACACTTGATCAACATGACGATAGCCCGATTTTTCCAGCTGAAGACGCAGTTTATCTAAGGAAAACTGGTCGTCAGTTTTAACCATCAGGGTATGCTGTAGCAGAAATTCTCGCGGCGTCTGACGCTGCAATATGGTGCTCACTGGCACAATGGTAATGCCTGTTTTCAAGCTCGGTAATTGATATAGGCGCGCGATGCGATCAGAAATGATCTCTTGATGAGGCGAAAAACTATCATAAGGCAAAGTTTCCCAATCAGGAAACAGCGCCACTTCGGCGTCACTAAACTGCTCAATTTCGTGCTGCAGCTTTAAGGCGGTTTGAGGATCAGGTACAGCCAGTAAAGTGTGGCTATTATGCTGGTTGGCCAGCTCTGCAATTGCCAATGCAAGGCTTGCACCACGTAGGTTACCAATGTGTTTTTTGTCGCCCGCGCCAGCAGGTTTAATCAGAGTCAGTAAAGAGTGTGTAGTCATGAGAACGCTTATGGTTTATTTCGGTCTAAAGAGCGTTGACGCAGCAATTTTTGCTGCTGGTACAGTGCGGCTTTAATCAAGAGATCTTGGTCAGTATCTCGCAGTAAATCGTATTTCATCGTGATGAGATAGTGTTGCTCGTCCGCTTGGCAATCAATCACCGAACTATAGCAATAAATAGCGGCTGCAGGGTGGTCCAAAAACAGTTTACAGCGGGCTTGGGTACCAATCTCTAGTGCGTTTGGATAACGAAGAGAGAAGCGACTGGCCCCAAATGTGCTGGTGATGAAGCGTGAATGTGGCTCATCTTGCTGTGATAACATAAAGGTCAGCAACAAATTCAATTTCGAATTTTGAGTATCAAGTAACTGAACGACGTGCTTGAAATCACTATTTTTCAGTTCTAGTCGTGCACTTTCGGTGAGTGCATCCAACTGGCTAAACTCACTGGCCACAATAAATGGGGCAGGAATCTCCGCTTCAAATATTGATTGGGAAGGTAGCATAAATGTGCTGTCTAAAAGTTCAATATTGGTTGTCAGTCCATAGTGAACCGTAAAAAATTCTTGCTCGGTCATAAAGGCATCCTTCTCATCGCTTTGTTGATTATCGTCATACCGGCGAACTAATCAAGGTATGTCCTTGTTATCGAGTCTATTTAACCGATTTTTGGCAAATTAAAGCTACAACCTTCCACCGTTTCTCGTTACAGTACTGAGCATCACTTTCAGGCGGTTTTTCTTATGTTTCATCCTATTTCGGCGTTCATCGGCTTGCGTTATTTACGTGGGCGATCCGGTGATAGATTCAGTCGATTTGTCTCTTATATGTCTACGGCGGGGATAACCATTGGCGTGATGTCACTGGTGACGGTGCTTTCGGTCATGAATGGTTTTGAATCCCAGCTCAAAAATAGAATTCTAGGTGTGTTGCCTCAGGCTGTAGTTTCGCAAAATGGCGATCGCACTTTGCTCACGCAAGATGTGCCTCAATTCATTAGCCAGCTCTCTAGCGCCAGAGCGGCTGAACCGATTGTACGCAGTGAAGCGGTTGTTCAAAGCTCATCGCAACTGGCCGCAGGCTTGTTGGTGGGAATTGAACCTAATCAAAATGATCCGATTGCGGCGCACTTGATTGCGGGTCAAGTGAGTGCGCTCAAGCCGGGCGAATATCAACTCTTCCTTGGCCATTCATTGGCGCGGGCGCTCAACGTGACAATTGGCGATAAAGTGCGTTTGATGGTCACTTCAGCTAGCCAATTTACCCCCTTAGGTCGTATTCCTGCGCAGCGTAATTTTACAGTCGCAGGCATCTTCAATACGGGGTCTGATGTGGATGGACAGCTGATGCTGACGCACATCAAAGATGCAGCGCGATTGCTTCGTTTACCATCAAATACTGTGTCGGGATGGCGGCTCTTTTTTGATGATCCTTTTGTGGTCGCAGACCTAGCTAGCGCACCTTTGCCTAAGGGATGGCAATGGAGTGACTGGCGAGATCAGCGTGGCGAGTTGTTCCAAGCTGTTCGCATGGAAAAAAATATGATGGGTTTGATGCTTGGGTTGATTGTGGGCGTGGCGGCTTTCAATATCATTTCCGCGTTGATCATGGTGGTGATGGAAAAACAAGCTGAGGTCGCGATTTTGAAAACGCAAGGCATGACAGATCAACAAGTACTGGCCATTTTTATGGTTCAAGGCGCGAGTAGTGGAGTGATTGGTGCGCTTGTCGGTGGTGTGTTAGGCGTATTGCTTGCCAATAACCTCAATGGATTATTAGAAAGCATGGGGGTTGCGCTGTTCTCTGTGGGGGGAACGCTGCCCGTAGTGATTAACCCCATGCAAATTATGTTGGTGGTGATAGCGGCCATCACGCTCAGCTTATTCGCGACACTGTTTCCTTCCTACCGCGCGTCATCCGTAAAACCTGCCGAGGCTTTAAGATATGAATAACCTTTTACAATGCCATAACGTATGCAAAACCTACCAAGAAGGGGAGCTACGGACTCAAGTGCTAAAAGGCGTCAGTTTTGGCATTCAAGCGGGGGAGTTAGTCTCAATTATTGGGACTTCTGGATCTGGGAAAAGTACGTTATTACACATTCTGGGTGCACTGGATGAGGCAACCGAAGGTTCAGTGTCGTTTTTAGGTCAGGATTTATCGAGCTTAAGCTCCAATAAACAAGCGAACATTCGCAATCAACATTTGGGTTTTGTGTACCAGTTCCACCATTTATTAGCCGATTTCACCGCTCTTGAGAATGTTGCCATGCCGTTGCTTATTGGTGGCCAAAAAGCATCGCGTGCTAAACAGGCCGCGCAAGCACTGTTAGAAAAAGTGGGGTTGGGACATCGTTTATCTCATCGACCCTCAGAGCTCTCTGGTGGAGAGCGGCAACGGGTAGCGATTGCGCGAGCGCTTGTTAATCAACCCGATTTGGTGTTAGCCGATGAGCCTACGGGCAACCTTGATCACAAAACGGCGCTGGCGATTTATGATTTGATGCGTCAAATGAATCAAGAGTTTGGCACGGCATTTTTAGTGGTAACGCATGATAGCGAACTTGCTGAAAAAATGGACAGACAGATGCACATGCAAGATGGTTTGCTGATTAATGTGGAGGCGCCGTAGATGTTCACCTCGCTCTCTTTAGTGATTGGTCGGCGTTTTAGCCTGGCAAAGCAGCGTAATAAAATGGTGTCGTTTATCTCGCTCTCTTCCATTATTGGTATCGCCGTGGGCGTTGCGGTGATCATCGTGGGTTTGTCGGCGATGAATGGTTTTGAGAGAGAGCTGCAGAATCGCGTGTTATCTGTCATTGCACACGGAGAGTTTGAAGGGGTTCAACAACCCATCGCAAACTGGTCGTCATTAGTCAAGCAAGCCGTGCAGCATCCAAAAGTGGAAGCGGCCGCTCCTTATGTAAAATTGACGGCGCTGGCAGAGAAAGGCGCGCAACTGAAAGCGATTGAGGTGCGCGGAATTGATCCGCAAATGGAGCGCGCCGTGTCGCGTTTATCTCAATTTGTCTCTTCCGATGCATGGCAAGGTTTTGTCGCAGGTCAGCAACAGGTCATTTTAGGCAAAGGAGTGGCGGATAAATTGGGCGCGGCAGTCGGTGACTATGTCACTTTGATGATCCCCTCTGCGAATGAGAGCGCTAAAGTTCAAGCGCCAAAGCGCGTGCGCGTCAAGGTCTCAGGGCTTTTGGAGCTCAATGGTCAAATTGATCACAGCCTTGCGTTAGTGCCATTGGCAGATGCACAAGCTTACGCCAAATTAGGAGAGCGAGTGACGGGCGTTTCTATCAAGGTCTCAGAGGTATTAAATGCAACTCAAATTGTAAGAGAGGTCGGCAATACGCTTGATCAATACGTTTATCTACGCAGTTGGCAGCAAAAGTTTGGCTTTTTGTACCGTGATATTCAGCTGGTCAGAACCATTATGTATTTGGTGATGGTGCTGGTGATTGGTGTGGCGAGCTTTAACATCGTTTCAACACTTATGATGGCGGTAAAAGATCGTGCGGCTGAAATCGCCATTTTGCGCACTATGGGCGCGACCGATGGATTAGTGAAACGAATTTTTGTCTGGCAGGGCGTTTTTTCTGGCGTATTAGGCAGTGTGATAGGTGGCGTGTTAGGTGTGTTGATTGCGTGGAATTTAACAGCGTTAATCAAAGGATTAGAACGGTTAGTCGGCCATCAGTTTTTGTCTGGTGATATCTATTTTGTCGACTTTTTGCCATCACAAGTGAACCCATCGGATGTGGTGCTTGTCTCTTCCACGGCGATTGTGTTGAGCCTACTAGCTACTTGGTATCCGGCCTCTCGGGCCAGTCAACTGAACCCAGCGTCTGTGCTTAGCGCTAAATAATCTCAACTCGGATTTTTTCGTTCATCAACATTGAGCTATTTTTAGCAAACAAAGTTTTTAGCAAACAAAAAGGACCATTTGGTCCTTTTTCAACATCATGCGACATCGTTTTACATGCTCAGTTGTATAGCCAGTCTCAATCTCTTGAAGCTTTTATCTCGCTTGGCGCTTTTGCCAGCTTCTTACGACAGAATAGCGCCATAAACCGTGAATGCCGAAGTAGCCGATTATGGCGGAGATCACTCCGCACATCATGCAACCCAAAAGGAATGGCGGACCAATGGTACTCATTTGTTGCATGATAAAATGCCAAGAGAGTTCAAAGTGAAATGGTTGTGGTGGTGTTTGCATTACCCATGCGCCAAGCTTGTAGGCGAAGTAGAACAGCACTGGCATGGTGATGGGGTTGCTAATCCAGACCAAGGCTACAGAGAGCGGTAAATTGACGCCGCACATAATGGCAAGGCCAGCGGACATGATCATTTGACTCGGAAGTGGAACAAAAGCCATGAACAAACCTACGGCGAAGGCGCCTGCTGCTGAGCGGCGGTTCAAGCACCATAAATTGGGGTTGTACAGCACATTGCCAAAAATTTTTAATGCCTTCTGACGCTTAATCACTTCATGGTTAGGCATAAAACGTTTGATGAACTTTCTTGGCATCGTGACATGACTCTCTTATCTAATTACTGGACCCTAGTTTCGTTTTCGCTAACCGCCATTTCTGCTTCTTATTGGCCTTGGATGCCAGATTGGAAATGGAGTATGCCTCTATTCGCCATTCTTATACTCTCTGTCGGTTATAGAAGACTGCGCTTTCTCTCAGGAGTAACAATGGCTTTAGTGGTCATTGTGATCAGCGGGAACTTATTACGTGAGCAGTCCAACACTATTTTTCAGACAGGTTCGGATATTACCATAAACGGGCAGGTTAACAGCTTTTTTAGACAAATTACTCATGGTTATGAAGGAACAATTTCGATTCGATCAATCAATGGTCAAACCTTAGGCATTTTTTTGCGGCCCAAGGTGCGATTAATTGCTCCTTTACCGTTGAAGTATGGTGACGTGGCTGAATTCTCTATCACAGTAAAACCTATCTTTGGTCGGTTAAATGAGACCGGGTTTGATGCAGAGGCGTACTCTTTGAGCCAAGGTATTGTGGCTCGTGCAACGGTTAATAATGGACAGTCTTATCGCATTGAATCATTACCAGAATGGCGAGCACAATGGTACCAGAAGATCAAAATCTGGCTCGCTGATGATCCCAATCTTGGTATTTTAATGGCGCTTACGTTTGGTGAGCGCAGTGATATTTCAACAGCACAGTGGCAAGCATTACGAGACAGCGGCCTGATTCATTTGGTTGCCATTTCTGGTCTGCACATTGGCATCGCGTTTGGTTTTGGTTATAGCCTTGGGCTCGTATTGATGCGTTTGCATCATCGCATGGGGTGGTCGCCATTCGTCGTAGGAAGCTTGTGCGCACTAGGCTATGCTTGGTTGGCTGGCTTTACCTTGCCCACTCAACGCGCACTGATCATGTGTTTGCTCAATGTGGCGATGATTGTCCTCAATGTCCGTATCAATACGTTGCAGCGACTGCTTATGACGTTATCGGCGGTGCTGCTTATCGGTCCTTTTGCTGCGTTATCCAGTAGCTTTTGGATGTCCTTTATTGCTGTCTCGGTTGTGTTCTACCAACTTTCTCTACCTCAAACTAATCGATTTTTTTTATGGCGTTTATTGACGATGCAGATTGGGTTAGTGCTGTGTATGCTTCCGGTAACCGCTTATTTTTTCGGTGGGGTCAGTACCAGTGCGGCGCTCTATAACTTAGTGTTTATTCCTTGGTTCAGCTTTGTGGTGGTTCCGGCGATCTTTGTGGCTTTAGTGTGTACGGTTTTGACTTTTGATGGCGCGCCTATGGTGTGGCATTGGGTGGCCAAATTACTCATTCCAGTTGATTGGTCAATTCATTATTCAAGCCTCAGTTGGTTTCCTATTTCTGGGGCTGTTTTGGTTCTGTTGAGCAGTGCTCTGTTGCTGTTTGTGTTTTCACCGTTGATCTCGCGTTTTGCACTTGCAGTTTACAGCCTAATTGTGATGGTTTCTTGGCTCACCATTCCGGTAAAAACGGGTTGGCGGATTGATGTGTTAGATGTTGGGCATGGGTTGGCGGTGTTGATCGAAAAAGAAGGACGCTACGTGCTTTATGATACTGGTGCAAGTTGGCAAGGTGGCGATCATATCCAAACTACGGTTGCCCCTGTGTTAAACAAACGGGGAGCTACGCAATTAGACGGGTTGATTTTGAGTCACTTGGATAACGACCATGCAGGTGGAAGAGCGGAAGTTGAGCGTGTTTGGCAGCCCAAATGGAAACGTGCTAGTCAAACGATAGCAGGTTACCAACCTTGTATTGCTGGCGAACAATGGCAGTGGCAACAACTCTCTTTTGACGTTATCTGGCCACCTAAAACTGTAGCGCGGGCTTACAATCCTCACTCTTGCGTGATTCGAATCTTTGACCAAAATACCGGTTTTTCAGTGCTTTTACCCGGGGATGTGGATGCTATGAGTGAGTGGTTACTTGCGCGAACAGAGCAATCCTTACAAAGTCATATCCTGCTTGTACCACACCACGGTAGTAGGACATCTTCTACTATTGCTTTGATTAGTAAGGTGAACCCTGAAGTCGCTATTGCCTCGCTCGCCAAAGGCGGACGCTGGCAATTACCTTCTGCACAGGTTGTTCAACGCTACCAACAACATGGAGCAAACTGGTTGGATACGGGTGAAGCAGGGCAAATTAGCGTTATTTTTGGCATGCAGAATTATCAAGTTAGCAGCTTGCGTATCTCTCGCTCTCAGGCTTGGTATAGGCAGATGCTCCGTAACGAGGTAGAATGAGCGCAATATTTTCTTAAAAACAAAGCATTTCTATGTCACTCAATACTGACGAAACCACTTGGCAAACCTTCAAACGCCTGTGGACCTATATCCGCCTATATAAATCTGGCCTAGCAGTTGCGGTTGTCGCATTGATTATCAATGCGGTCTCTGACACCTATATGGTGTCATTACTTAAGCCTCTTCTAGATGAAGGATTTGGTAATGCGGAATCCGATTTCTTGCGAGTGCTGCCTTTTATTATTTTGGGGATGATGGCGCTGCGTGGTTTAAGTGGCTTTGTCTCCTCGTACTGCTTGAGCTGGGTTTCTGGCAATGTTGTGATGTTGATGCGTCGAAAAATCTTCAATCAATTCATGCATATGCCTGTCAGTTTTTTTGATAGGGAATCCACGGGTGGTCTGTTATCACGTATCACCTATGATTCAGAGCAAGTGGCTGGGGCGACCAGTCGTGCATTGGTCAGCATTGTTCGCGAAGGTGCGAGTATCATCGGCCTATTGACCTTGATGTTTTGGAATAGCTGGCAGTTATCTTTGGTATTAATCGTGGTTGCGCCAGTGGTTGCGATGGGGATTGGCATTGTCTCTAAACGTTTTCGCAAGATATCAAAAGGGATGCAGACCACCATGGGCGATGTGACCTCTTCAGCAGAGCAGATGCTAAAAGGGCACAAAGTCGTACTGAGCTATGGTGGACAAGATGTAGAGCGTAAACGTTTTGACCATGTCAGCAATCAAATGCGTCAACAAACAATGAAGCTGGTTGCGGCGCAGTCCACTGCTGACCCTATTATTCAAATGATTGCTTCTTTAGCACTTGTCACTGTGCTGTTTTTAGCCAGCGTTGATTCTATTCGTGCCGAATTAACACCAGGTACTTTTACGGTGGTGTTCTCGGCAATGTTTGGCTTGATGCGACCACTGAAAGCGTTAACGAGTGTTACCTCCGATTTCCAACGTGGTATGGCGGCCAGCCAAACATTATTTGAGCTGATTGATTTAGAAACCGAGCGCGATACTGGCCAGTTTGAAGCCGAAAAAGTACGTGGTGACGTTAGAGTTCAGGATGTGACCTTTACTTATCAAGGTAAAGAAAAACCAGCGCTGTCTCATGTAAGTTTTGAGATCCCTCAAGGTAAAACGGTCGCGCTTGTTGGGCGTTCCGGCTCAGGGAAAAGTACTATCGCGAGCCTCTTGACTCGTTTTTATGATGTCGATTCAGGTGCTATCTATCTAGATGAGCATGATATTCGCGATTATAAACTGAAGAACTTGCGCACCCACTTTGCGCTAGTTTCGCAAAATGTTCACCTCTTCAACGATACCATTGCCAATAATATTGCTTACGCGGCAGAAAATGAGTATACGCGTGAGCAAATTGAGCACGCGGCTAGGCTTGCTCATGCCATGGAGTTTATCAATAACATGCCTGATGGCTTGGATACCATGATTGGTGAGAATGGAGCCAGTTTATCGGGTGGTCAACGTCAACGAGTAGCGATTGCACGAGCGTTATTACGTGATGCACCCGTACTTATCCTAGATGAGGCGACTTCTGCGTTGGATACAGAATCTGAGAGAGCGATTCAATCAGCACTTGAAGAGCTACAAAAGAATAAAACGGTATTGGTCATTGCGCACCGCTTGTCGACGATTGAAGAAGCCGATGAAATTCTAGTGGTCGATGAGGGTGAAATTATCGAACGTGGTCATCATGCTCAGTTAATTGCACAGGATGGGGCGTATGCCCAACTACATCGAATTCAATTTGGTGACTAATCAGTGATTGAAAAAATCTGGTTCGGACATCACCCAGCGTGTTTTTTGTTGTGGCCACTGTTGTGGCCACTGAGTGTTTTGTTTCGGTTGGTCAGTCAAGCACGTAAGCGAGCATTTCAAGCGGACAAAAAAGAGCGCTATAAAGCTCCTGTTCCTGTGGTGGTGGTGGGTAATATTACCGCGGGTGGTAATGGTAAAACACCGTTGGTTGTATGGTTAGTGGAAGCTTTACAAGAACAAGGCTTCAAACCAGGAGTTGTTTCGCGTGGGTATGGGGGTAAGGCTCCGGTTTATCCATTAGTGCTGCAAAGTGATACGCCAACCGCTCACTGCGGTGACGAACCTAAATTGATTCACCAGCGCACGGGGGCTCCGGTTGCTGTTGCACCAAAGCGCTCACAAGCAGTGCAAGCCCTGCTTCCGTTGGGTGTTGATGTGATCATCACTGACGATGGCCTTCAGCACTATGCATTGGAGCGTGATCTCGAATTTGCAGTCGTGGACGGTGTTCGTCGCTTCGGTAATGGGCAGTTCATGCCTTTAGGTCCGTTAAGAGAGCCACTCTCTCGGTTAGCGGAAGTTGACTTTATTGTGACTAATGGTGGTCAAGCTCAATACGGCGAATTGGCTATGCACCTTTCACCTAGCTTAGCCGTTAACTTAGTGACAGGTCAGCAAGCGCCAGTGAGCCAGTTACCTGCATTAGTGGCTTTTGCTGGCATTGGTTATCCCACGCGCTTTTTTAATACATTAGAAGCTTTAGGTGCAAAGACGGTATTGACCCAAGGTTTTGCTGATCACCGAGAGTATCAATATTCAGAATTAGAGGCGCTTGCGCAACATGGAGCAAACGTCATCATGACAGAAAAAGACGCAGTGAAATGTGCGGCCTTTGCACAAGAAAACTGGTGGTATCTTCCCGTTTCTGCGCAATTTAGTTCGCCAGATGAAAGGCGTATTTTGGACAAAATAAAAGAGGTAATGGAGTCATATGGATCACCGTCTGCTTGAAATTGTAGCTTGCCCTGTATGTAAAAGTAAGTTGACTTATGATAAAGAAAATCAAGAGCTTATTTGTAAGTTAGATCGTTTGGCCTACCCAATAAAAGAAGGGATTCCTGTGTTGCTTGAGCCAGAAGCGCGCAGCATGACGATGGATGAGGGGCGATAATGGCTTTCACCGTTGTTA
Organism: Vibrio sp. V23_P3S9T160; assembly: GCF_963886625.1. Classification (NCBI taxonomy): domain Bacteria; kingdom Pseudomonadati; phylum Pseudomonadota; class Gammaproteobacteria; order Vibrionales; family Vibrionaceae; genus Vibrio; species Vibrio sp. V23_P3S9T160. Next base: position 19,879 of record NZ_CAWPDB010000113.1, on the reverse strand, counting down.
TCCCTGCTCGTTATCAGTCAACTCGCTTACCTGGCAAACCTTTGGCTGATATCGGCGGTAAACCCATGATTCAGTGGGTTTATGAGCAAGCGTTACAATCGGGAGCTGAGCAGGTCGTTATTGCTACTGATGATGCTCGTGTTGAAGCGGCTGTCCATGCGTTTGGTGGTAATGTTTGTATGACATCATCACATCACGAGTCCGGTACTGAGCGTTTAGCCGAAGTGGTGAAATTAATGAGCATTGCCGATCACCACATTATTGTTAACGTACAAGGTGACGAGCCACTCATTCCACCGAGCATCATCAAGCAGGTCGCTAACAATTTAGCCAACAGTAGCGCGCCGATGGCGACTTTAGCGGTTGAAATTACTGATCAAGCTGAAGTGTTTAACCCTAACGCGGTTAAAGTGGTAACAGATCAAGAGGGTTACGCGCTGTATTTCAGCCGTGCGACAATTCCTTGGGATAGAGACAATTTTGCAGCTGGTGGCCAAACGGTGATTCAGCCATTGCTACGCCATATTGGTATTTACGCTTATCGGGCTGGTTTCATCAATACTTATATCAACTGGCAACCCAGTGTACTTGAGAAAATTGAGTGTTTAGAGCAGCTTCGAGTACTGTGGTATGGTGAAAAAATTCACGTTGCCGTTGCTAAAGAAGCACCGCCTGCAGGGGTAGATACGCCAGAGGATCTTGAATTGGTTCGTGCTCTCGTTAGTTCACATAACGCGTAAACTGTTTGAATTTACGCCAAGTTCGAAGGAGAAGGAGCTATTTAGCTCCTTTTCCTCTTTGTATTGGCCTCTGATTGCTAAATCCGAGTTTCACGGAGTTGTGGGCAGGCGGCTAGAATTTCACGTCGTCCACTCTCTTTTAGTTCTTCCAAAATGACATCAAACCCCCATAAGCGGTAAAGGTGTTTTAGTACCTCATGATAGCTTTGATCTAAAGGAATTCTATCGTGTGGAACGTGTTGAAGCGTCAGGGAACGATCACCACGTACATCCACGCTATAGACTTGAATATTTGGTTCTAAATTACTGAGATTATACTGTGCTGCAAGCTTTTCACGGATGGCGTGATAGCCAATATCATCGTGAATGGCACTCACTTCAATAAAATTCTTGCGATCGTCATCCAGAATGGCAAACAGCTTGAAATCGCGCATTACTTTAGGTGAGAGATACTGGCTAATAAAGCTCTCGTCCTTGAAGTTGTGCATAGCAAAATGAACCGCATCTAACCATTCTGTTCCAGCAAGCTCAGGAAACCATTCCCTATCTTCATCGGTTGGTTCTTCACAAATACGTTTAATATCTCTGAACATAGCAAAGCCAAGCGCATATGGATTGATGCCACTAAAATAGGGGCTGTTGTAAGAAGGTTGTGCGACGACACTGGTGTGGCTGTGTAGAAATTCAAGAATGAATTTATCAGAGACAAAGCCTTCGTCATAAAGATGATTTAAGATAGTGTAATGCCAGAATGTGGCCCAGCCTTCATTCATCACTTGTGTCTGTTTTTGTGGGTAAAAATATTGGCTTATTTTCCTCACAATGCGCACAATTTCTCGCTGCCATGGTTCAAGCAGTGGCGCATGTTTCTCAATGAAATAAAGAATGTTTTCTTGTGGCTCACTTGGAAAACGAACTTTAAGATCTTCTTCTTTGGTTTTTGCTTTGGGTACGGTGCGCCACAGTTCATTAACTTGTGATTGTAGATAAGCTTCGCGCTCTTCTTGACGTGCTTTTTCTTCTGCTATCGATATTTTTTCAGGTCGTTTATAGCGGTCAACACCATAATTCATTAACGCGTGGCATGAGTCGAGGAGTGATTCGACTTCGGGTACGCCATATTTTTCTTCGCATTCTGAAATGTAGTTTTTGGCAAACAAGAGATAGTCAATGATAGAGCTCGCATCCGTCCAAGTTTGGAAAAGGTAGTTGCCTTTGAAAAACGAGTTGTGTCCATAGCAAGCGTGCGCCATCACTAAGGCTTGCATGGTGACGGTATTTTCTTCCATCAAATAGGCAATGCATGGGTCTGAGTTAATAACGATCTCATACGCGAGCCCCATTTGGCCATGTTTGTAACCTTGTTCCGTTTGAATAAATTTTTTGCCAAATGACCAGTGGCTGTAATTAATCGGCATGCCAATGCTGGAGTAGGCATCCATCATCTGCTCGGAGGTAATAATTTCAATTTGATTAGGGTAAGTATCGAGACGATAAAACTCAGCTACCCGGCGTATTTCAGTGTGGTATTTCTCCAAAAGCTCAAACGTCCAGTCAGGTCCGTCTGGTAACAATTTACTTTTGCGTTTTGAAGTACCTTTCGCTTTTGTTGTCATTAGCATGCCTCCCTAAGCTGTTTCCTTTTGGAATAGCTCCCTAAATACAGGGAATATGTCATCCACGGTGCGAATATTTTTAATCGCAAAGTTGCCAAATGAGGGTTGTAATTTCTCATATTCGTGCCACAAGGTTTGGTGTGAGCGACGAGTGATTTCAATATAAGCGTAATACTGACAATATGGCAGCAGCTTATTAGTGAGGAGTTCTTTACAACGAGGTGAATCATCAGCCCAGTTGTCGCCATCGGATGCTTGAGCGGCGTAAATATTCCACTCGCTGAGCGGGTAGCGTTGTTCAATGATTTCATGCATTAATTTCAGGGCACTAGAAACAATCGTGCCACCGGTCTCTTGAGAGTAGAAGAACTCATGCTCATCCACCTCTTTGGCTTGCGTATGGTGACGAATAAACACCACTTCGACATTTTCATAAGTGCGAGTTAAAAATAGATACAGCAACACGTAAAAACGTTTGGCAATATCTTTAGTAGCTTGATCCATTGAACCCGACACATCCATTAAGCAGAACATAACAGCTTGGCTCGATGGAATGGGGCGCTTTTCAAAGTTTTTGAAACGCAGGTCAAACGTATCAATAAACGGCACACTTTCAATTTTTTTACGCAACGCTTCGATTTCTTGCTTAAGTCGCTTCTCTTCTAATACTTGAGCGGGCTCTCTATTTTGAATGCGCAGTAACTCTTCTTCTAATTCCCCCATTAAACGGCGTTTTCCCGCTGTCATTGCGGTGCGGCGAGCCAATGATTGTTGCAAAGAGCGAACTACAGCAATGTTCGACGGTACACCTGCCGTTTTGAAACCCGCGCGATGAGTTTTCCATTCTGTAATCTTATTGATTTGATTTTTTTCTAGATTAGGCAATTCCAGATCTTCAAACAGTAGATCAAGATATTCATCTTTAGAGATTTGGAAAATAAATTCATCTTGACCTTCGCCATCAGCACTCGCATCACCTTGTCCTGAACCATTGCCTTGTCCGCCACCTTTAGGTCTCTCAATTTTATCACCAGTAATAAACTGGTCATTACCCGGGTGAACCCGTTCTTTTAGGCCGCCTTTTCCTTGATGAAATACGGGTTCTTTGATGTCGTGATTTGGGATCGACACATCTTCGCCAGACTCGGTGTTGGTGATGGAGCGACGATTCACTGCGTCTGCAACAGATTCTTTGATCTGCTCTTTATGACGGCGTAAAAAGCGTTGTCTATTGACCGCGCTTTTGTTTTTACCGTTCAGTCTTCTATCGATAAATTGCGCCATGAGTATCCCCTTAAAACGTCACCTTTGCGTTAGCCATTGTTCGTATGGCTAACGCATGTACAGGTTTTGGTTTGCTTGAAGTTAAGAAGATTTACGGACGCGTAAATACCACTCAGACAACAGCCTTACTTGTTTTTCTGTATAACCTTTCTCCATCATACGAGCGACAAAATCGTCGTGTTTTTTCTGATCATCAGATGAAGTTTTGGCATTAAATGAGATAACAGGAAGCAACTCTTCGGTATTTGAGAACATTTTTTTCTCAATAACAGTACGCAGTTTTTCGTAGCTGGTCCAAACCGGATTTTGCCCATTGTTATTAGCTTTTGCGCGCAACACAAAATTGACGATTTCATTTCGGAAATCTTTCGGATTGCTAATACCTGCCGTTTTCTCGATTTTCTCTAACTCGCTATTGAGCGATGAGCGATCGAAAAGTTGGCCAGTTTCAGGGTCACGATACTCTTGATCTTGGATCCAGAAATCAGCGTAAGTAACATAGCGGTCAAAAATATTTTGACCATATTCAGAATAAGATTCCAAATAAGCCGTTTGAATCTCTTTACCAATGAACTCGACATAACGAGGCACTAAGTAGCCTTTTAAAAACTCCATATATCTTTCAGCGATTTCTTGAGGGAACTGCTCGCGTTCAACTTGTTGTTCAATGACATAGAACAGATGGACGGGGTTAGCCGCAACTTCCGTTTGGTCAAAGTTGAATACGCGCGACAGTATTTTAAAGGCAAAGCGAGTCGATAAACCGGACATCCCTTCGTCAACACCAGCGTAGTCACGATACTCTTGATAGCTTTTTGCTTTTGGATCGGTATCTTTTAGCGTTTCACCATCGTAGACGCGCATTTTGGAGAAGAGTGACGAGTTTTCCGGCACTTTTAGGCGCGAGAGGATACTAAATTGACCAAGTAATTCTAGTGTGCTAGGTGAGCATGGCGCTTTGGATAGTTCACTGTGTTCAAGCAGTTTTTGGTAAATTTTCACTTCTTCCGAGACGCGTAAACAGTAAGGGACTTTAACAATATAAACCCGGTCCAAAAACGCTTCGTTGTTTTTGTTGTTACGGAATGTCTGCCACTCTGATTCGTTTGAGTGCGCTAAAATCATGCCATCAAAGGGTAGGGCGGATAACCCTTCTGTACCGTTGAAGTTTCCTTCTTGCGTGGCGGTTAAGAGTGGGTGAAGCACCTTAATTGGCGCTTTGAACATCTCAACAAACTCCATTAACCCTTGGTTGGCTTTACAGAGTGCACCGGAATAGCTATATGCATCGGGGTCATCTTGCGAGAAATGCTCGAGTTTTCGAATATCCACTTTCCCAACCAGTGATGAAATGTCTTGGTTGTTCTCATCACCGGGCTCGGTTTTCGCGACCGCAATTTGATCGAGAATAGAAGGCCGTACTTTGACGACTTTGAATTTTGAAATATCGCCGCCAAACTCGTGTAAGCGTTTGGCCGCCCAAGGTGATGTAATCGAGCGTAAATAGCGTTTTTCTATCCCATATTCCTGCTTGAGGATTTCGCCATCTTCAACCACATCGAACAGACAAAATGGGTGGTCATTCACTGGGCTACGGACACCATTTGCAGACAAAACATAAATAGGCATTTGCTGCATCAAGGCTTTGAGTTTCTCAGCCAGTGAAGATTTACCGCCACCGACTGGGCCGAGTAGATAGAGGATCTGTTTTCTTTCTTCTAAACCTTGGGCAGAGTGTTTGAGGTAGGAAACAATCTGTTCTATGGCTTCTTCCATACCATAGAAATCCTCGAAAGTTTTATAACGTGAAATTACTCGGTTAGAGAAAATGCGACTCAATCGGGGGTGTTTCGCTGTGTCTATCAGCTCTGGCTCACCAATTGCCATTAACAGCCGCTCGGCGGCATTGGCATACGCACTTTTATCTTCTTTACACAGAGCTAAAAACTCTTGCAGTGATAACTCTTCATCCTTGGCGGCTTCATAGCGTGCCTGAAAGTGGTCAAAAATACTCATAGTGAATTCCCCTCTGAAAACTGTCTAACTGACAACACCGCTTAAAAACACAAATTAATAACAATTTAAGATTAGTCCGAGTTTGGCAATTTTGCTTAACAATTATGTGTTTATTTAAATTTCGTGACACTAATAACGTCGGTGAGGTTCAGTTATTTAGTGTGTGAATATCAATGATCTGAGGGATAAGTTGGTTTGGGGCTTGATAACTGTGAGGTGGAATGCAAAAAGACGCAGTGTCTGCGCCTTTTCATCTTTCGTCTGCCTACCTTGCGAGGTATTAAAATTCAGGCATTAAAAATTTGTATAAATTCTGCGGTTGACAAATGGTATTGGCGAGGACAATTACGCCAAGCCGTTAACATGCGACGATATTTATCTGACATTGGCATTTGGCTGTTGAAGTGGTGATCAGCTTTATCAAATTGTGGGTAAAGCCCTTCAGACTCAACCAAGAAACGCACGTAATGAACGCGTTGTGACTCTTTAGCGATATCAAACCCTAAAAAGTGCAGGCGGCGCTGATCCACATTTTTGCTTTCTGCATCGGAGAGCATTTTGTGAGATTCTTGCATGGCGTGATACATCTCCATGATGTCGATCACTTCGCGGCACTCCGCTTCGGTCAAGCAGCCAAATTCTTTGTTGAGTTCTCGCATTTGCAGTTCATAACCACGTTCTACAATGGTTTGTAACCGCTTGTATTTTTTTGCGTTGTTGGGATCCATCTGTGACATCAAAAAATACTGATTAGATAGAATCAGTCGTTGAGCGTTGGTCATTTCCATGGAGGTAGCCTCACTAAATTTTATGTTCTATTTGATGGCATAAGGTTAACAGCAATTATCGACAATGAAACATGATCTCAACACGGATTTAATATGGAAAGTATAAAATGTGTGCAATTCTTGTCACTTTTTGTGTAAGTGGTTATAGATATAATCTTTGTCCAAAATGAGTATTTAAAATCGCGTAGTTGACCCAATCAGCAGCAGGAGCACCGCAAGTTGTTCTTGTTGCATGGCTAGCCTCTCTATAAAAATACCAGCGTTATACTGGTATTCTTATGGTTATTAAATCAAGCAATCAATATTTTATGTTTGAGTGATACTGAGCTAAGATCCCAACGATTTTGTCCATGGTCTCTTTTGACGGCGGATTCACACCTTCTAATGGGTATTCTAGCCCCATTGCTTCCCATTTATGAGCGCCCAATTTGTGATAAGGCAGCAGCTCTACTTTCTCGATGTTATCCATATCTTTAATAAAATCACCAAGCATATGAGCCGCTTCTTCGTCATCAGTGTAGCCAGGAACAATCACATAACGGATCCACGTTTTTTTACCTATGGTGTGTAAGTAGCGCGCGAAATCTAAGGTTCGCTTATTCGACACACCAATAAAATCATGGTGGATCTCATCTTTCATGTGTTTGATGTCTAACATCACTAAATCAGTGGCATCGAGTACTTCATCAATCACGTCTGTGTGTTTGCGAATATAACCGTTGGTATCTAAGCAGGTGTGAATGCCCTCAGCTTGCGCTGCGCGGAATAAATCACGAACAAATTCAGGTTGAAGCATAGCTTCACCGCCTGAGCAGGTAATTCCGCCGCCAGAGGCTTTCATAAAATGGCGATAAGATTTTGCTTCGGTAATGATTTCTTCAACAGTCACTTCCTTGCCTTCATGGGTGTCCCATGTGTCACGATTATGACAATACATACAACGCATTAGGCAGCCTTGCATAAAAACAATGAAGCGAATTCCAGGGCCATCTACCGTGCCACAAGACTCAAAAGAATGAATACGACCAGTTGTTGACATCAGTTCATCTCGAATAGGTTATTTGCCCGTTATTTTATTACAAATGGTAGGGATTAAGTAGGGTTAATGTGCAATTGCCGCCTCATATCCTAAACCATATGTTGTGGCTCAAAATGAATGTCATGAAATTCTGCACATTGACTACACTGTATAGAAATAAGAACTCGTTGAATGCGATAGGGTTTAAATAAGGAATAGTTCATGGATGTACAGTTTTCTCAAAAGCAAAAAATCAGTCTATTTTTAGTTATCCTTTGTGTTGGTTTTTTAGGTTTAGGGATTTATACCGCCAAAAGCTTGATGGGTATGGATGAACAGTATCGCTCCAGTGGCGAAGTGGCATCCGGTTCTGTGGCGATATTTACTACTCAAGCAAATTTGTTGTCGCTTGCATCCGAGCTAAACAACATGCAAGGCAATCAGGTCAACTCGATTTTGAATAAATTGGATCAGTTGATGGAAGAGGTGAATGCTAATGTTGCTTTCCTGCAAAAGACCAATTTTGCTCAAGAAGGGGAAGTGTTGCTCAAGGCGGCCAAACAATTTGACCAATTTTTGCGTCCTTGGTTGCAAGTGAAATCAGAGGTGGGTTTCAACGTTAACGAAGGTAAGCTGGGTGAGCTGAAAACGTTGGCCACCACGATAGAGAAAAAGATAGATGAGACGGGGATGGTTACAATCAACTCGGATTTTCAAGCCATGGTTAAGGCGCAGCAAAATTATTTATTAGAACCCACGGAGCAAAACTTAAAACTATTTAATCGTGCTATGGCCAGTTTCGTCAATATGTCTGATTCTTATTCGATGTTGGATCTGTATGAAAAAGAGATACAACAATTTAAACAGGCTTTTTTACGTGTGAGTGAACTGTCTCAGCAATTGCAAGTGATGGAGAAACAAAGAGGCGATACAGAGGCGCAAGTTAAGTCGGTGATTCAAGATATTTCAACCAAGCTTTCCGCGTTGAGTGAGCAATACCAGTTGGCCGCAAAAACGACCGCATCGCAAACACAGTGGTCTGTATTGGCGGCCTGTGCGTTACTTGCCATATTGACCATTGCTATTTTCCTTACCTTTAGTTTTTCTCTTTCTCGTTCTTTGTCGCAAACCATTCACGTGTTGAACAATATCTCGCGTGGCGATTTGTCACGCCGTATGCCGATGACGAATAACGAAAAGGACGAATTCAATCAACTGGCATTGGCCATTAACCAAAGCTGTGAAAATTTAGGAAAATTGGTGAGTGGTGTGCAGAAAAGCAGTGAAGCCTTGTCTGGTGATGCCGCGTCACTGAATGTTGGATTAGACACTTTGGTGACAAATCAATCTGACGTTTTGGGACAAACGCAATTATTGGCATCGGCCACAGAAGAGGTCAGCGTGACGACCCAAGAAGTCTCCAACTCATTGGAGTTTGTTGCGGAACTCAGTAAATCTTCTATGCAAAGCGCAGAAGAGGGAGGAAAAGTGATTTCCGTTGCTATTACGTCACTGGTTGAGGTTGGTAAAATCCTAAGCTCGGCCGCAGGCCACATTCATCAACTTGAACAAGCTTCTGCAAAAGTAGACTCGGTGATGGACATCATTAATGGTATTGCCGAGCAGACTAACTTATTGGCACTCAATGCCGCAATTGAAGCGGCGAGAGCGGGAGAGCAAGGTCGTGGCTTTGCTGTTGTCGCTGATGAAGTTCGAAGTTTAGCAGTAAGAACGGTCAATGCCGTGGCCGAAATTTCCGGCACTATTGATACTATGCAAAAGGAAAGTGCGGAAGTAATCACTTATATTGCGCAATCTGAGCAGTCTATGCAGAGTGGGCAAGAGAAAGGTAATGAGGCAATACAGGCCATCGCGCAAATTATCAAAAAAGCAGATGAAGCGGCGAATAAAACAGAAGCCATTTTTGCATCGATCCGAGATTTGGCGACGACTAGCCATTCAATGGCAGATAATATGATACAAATATCTAGAGCCATGAAAGCCTTGGAAGAGAACAATGAACAGTTAAGAGCAACCAGCCAGATTGTGGATAAACGCTCTAGCAGCCTAAGTGTAGACTGCCAAAGTTTCACCATATAATTTCAGTTTGCTAAACGTTAGAAAAAAGCAAAAAGAGAAATATTACCGACACCGTGAATGGAGTTTTTGTCTTCCTTATACTCAGGTGTGTTTGCGGTGAACGTTAAACTCGCACCGACTTGTTGAATATACCAAGCCGCACCAACTACGGCGGTCGCCTGAAGATTTTCCAAGTTAACTTGGTAATATTCAGATGGGTGATCCAATCCGTTTAAAGGCCTATCTCCTTCGACGGTAATGTCATTGAAGCGATAGCGTCCTTCTACACCTCCGAATAGAAACCATCCAGTATCCGAGGCACCAATCATCCCTGCCGAGAAAGGGTTTTCTGCACTGATTTGAGCACTGCCAAAGTTACCCGCAAGATCGGTCCCCCAACGCATCATAAAACCTGTGGAGAGATCACTGCGAAAGTTACCTACATTGACCTCTGAAACGTTGGAAAGCTCAACGTCAGTTCCTGCATAGCTGCGGTATCGTGTCAGATTAAAGTGAGATAGATAACCCACGCTGCCGACGATTTTTTCCTCTACTTGGTAGGCCCAACCATTGGGTTCGTCAGATTTAGTGATGCTGTGCACTAACTTTTGCGCTTTCTCAGAAAGCGCAGCATCTCCGGTGGTTCCAATGGTTAAATTTGCCCGCGTGGCTTGTTGGGGATGCAAACTAATATAGTTAAGCTCGGTGTGTAAATACCCAGCGTAAGGTCGTTCATTCGGCTCTGGTTTGGTAAGAGAAATCTCCGAAGGAGTCCACATTTTGTGGCCAATGCTGATTTCCCATTTGTCCAATGGGGCCGCTCCCCAAACCGAAAGGCTAAGTGGTTTAGCCCACCAATATGGAGCAATCGCCCCTGAGGTGTAGCTTAAAAATAAACCATTGGTGTAGTCGCGATCTACGCCAAATACGCCATCGTTATCGAGGTTAAAAGCAACCGTTGCGTGTTGAGAGGCCAGCGCAGAAGCACTGAGTAACGTCAATGGAAGAATGTGAAATAGCTTCATACGAACACTGCAGAGTATAGACAAACCCTAATCATATAGGAAAGATGCGCTATTCAGTTGATAAATAGGCAATTGAATCAAAATAAATGTGGTAAGCGTAACATTTGTGGTCGATGCATTGCGCATTTTTGATTTCTGAGTATAAAAAAGCCCCACTCATCGAGCAGGGCTTAACTATCTTGCTAGTAATTTAACTGAAATTATAGAGATTCAGTGAAAGTACGTGCAATAACGTCAGCTTGTTGTTCAGCAGTCAGTGAGTTAAAACGCACAGCATAGCCAGATACACGAATGGTTAGCTGAGGGTATTTCTCAGGGTGTTTAACCGCATCTTCTAAAGTTTCGCGATTAAGCACGTTCACGTTTAGGTGTTGGCCACCCTCAATGCCTGCTTCATGGTGGAAGTAACCATCCATCAGGCCAGCAAGGTTTGCACGTTGACTTGCTTCTTCTTTGCCTAACGCATTTGGAACGATAGAGAAAGTATAAGAAATACCATCTTGTGCATCAGCAAACGGTAGTTTCGCTACTGAAGTCAATGATGCTACTGCACCTTTTTCGTCACGGCCATGCATTGGGTTTGCACCCGGTGCGAAAGGCATACCAGCACGGCGACCATCAGGTGTGTTACCTGTTTTCTTACCATATACCACGTTTGAAGTGATAGTCAGGATAGACTGAGTTGGAATTGCATCACGGTACATCTTAAGTTTACGGATTTTGCCCATAAACGTAGAAACAAGTTCGCATGCGATGTCATCAACGCGGGCGTCATTGTTACCAAATTTAGGATAATCACCTTCGATTTCGAAATCGATCGCTAGGCCATCTTCGTCACGAATTGGCTTAACTTTTGCGTATTTGATTGCTGATAGAGAGTCAGCAGCAACAGACAGGCCAGCAATACCACATGCCATCGTACGTTTAACGTCACGATCATGCAGTGCCATTAGCGCGGCTTCATAGCTGTATTTGTCGTGCATGTAGTGAATGCTGTTTAGTGCGGTCACATATTGCTTCGCCAACCAATCCATGAAGTGGTCCATTTTTGCCCACAGTTCGTCATAGTCAAGATACTCACCTGCGATCTTGTCCATTTTAGGACCAACTTGGATTTTCAACTTCTCATCAATACCACCATTGATGGTGTAAAGCATGGTTTTAGCAAGGTTTGCACGCGCTCCGAAGAACTGCATTTGTTTACCTACAACCATTGGCGATACACAACATGCGATAGCATAGTCGTCAGAGTCCATGTCTGGACGCATTAAATCGTCGTTTTCGTACTGGATAGATGAAGTATCGATAGATACTTTTGCACAGAAACGTTTAAAGCCGTCAGGTAGCTGCTCAGACCAAAGTACAGTGATGTTTGGCTCTGGAGAAGGACCCATAGTGTATAGGCTGTTTAGGAAACGGAAGTTAGAACGCGTAACGAGTGTACGACCGTCAAGACCCATACCACCCATTGATTCTGTTGCCCAAATTGGGTCGCCAGAGAATAGTTCATCGTATTCAGGAGTACGTAGGAAACGAACCATACGCAGCTTCATTACGAAGTGGTCGATCATTTCTTGAGCTTGTACTTCAGTGATTTTACCCGCTTCTAGATCACGTTGGATGAAGATATCTAGGAAAGTCGAAGTACGGCCTAGCGACATTGCCGCACCGTTTTGTGATTTAACAGCAGCTAGATAGCCGAAGTAAGTCCACTGGATAGCTTCTTGTGCAGTTTCTGCTGGGCGAGAGATGTCAAAACCGTATTTTTCAGCCATTTTTTTCATTTGGCCAAGTGCGCGGTGTTGCTCTGCAATTTCTTCACGAAGTTGCATCGTTGCCGTTAGATCTTCGCCGTTCTCAAAACGCTCTTGTAGAGAAGTGAATTGAGCAAGCTTATCCTTCATTAGGAAATCAATACCGTAAAGTGCTACGCGACGGTAGTCACCAATGATACGGCCACGACCATAAGCATCAGGAAGGCCCGTCAGAACACCAGACTTACGACATGCTAGGATATCAGGAGTGTAGATATCGAAAACGCCAGCGTTGTGAGTTTTACGGTATTCTGAGTAGATTTTTGAAATCATAGGGTCAAGAGTTCTACCGTATGCTTTGCAAGAACCTTCAACCATACGCACACCACCGTTAGGGATGATAGCGCGCTTAAGTGGTTTCTCAGTTTGTAGACCAACGATAGTTTCAAGATCTTTTTCGATGTAGCCTGCATCGTGAGCAGTGATGGTAGAAATAACGTCAGTATCGAAATCGACAGGGGCCTTAGTCGCGTTTTCCTGTTTGATACCTTCCATTACTTTAGCCCAAAGCTTGTTTGTCGCTTCAGTACCTTCAGAAACTAGGAAAGATTCGTCACCTTCATACGGCGTATAGTTCTTTTGAATAAAATCACGAACGTTAACTTCGTTTTGCCACTCACCTGCAACAAAACTTTCCCAAGCTTTAGCAAATTGCTCTGCCATGACATACCTACCTTTTTAGTAGAAAAAACACGTACCGTCTTCACCGTTGAGCCAGTTATCCCCGAAAGGAGCAGTACACTCTATTAATACAATATCTATATTCACACTATTCAATTATCTGAATATAGATATTGTGCTTTTAAGCCTTGAATGCAAGATTAGACTAAAATTTTTTTGCAAACCTTAAACTAAATCAATAAAAGTTAAATTTTTCAAATAAAGTTTGGGTAGTGCGAGCACTACCCAAATTCGTATTAGTCCAAGCTCATTATAGCCAAGCTTTTAAACCGTATTGGTTTTCAAGCATACCAACCGCAAGCATAGCAATTAAACAGATGATCAGCACACCACCTGGAATGATGATTTTGTCGATAAAAGACAGCTTTGATGCACGTTCTTTGTCGCCAATTAGGCCATTGTTATCGAGTAGCATGGTCAATGCCCACGCTAGAACAGGGTTCACCACAGCGCTACCAAAGATACAGATGCCCGCTGCTTGTGAATCTTTTGTGTTTCTTACCATTTGCATACCCGCTTCTAGTAAAGGAAGAAATACCCCTACTAATAGAGCAATACGCATCACTGGAGGCCAAACCGCTACGTCCATAGGGAAGCCAAGGATAGCAATAGTCATGACCAATAAACCTAAGATGATGGCACCACCAGGAATTGGGCGTTTAGCAATCGCCGCTGGGATCATATACGTTCCCCATGACGATGTGATATTACCACCACCAAGTGCTGTACCTACCATTTGACGAATTGAACACATGGTCATTGTGTCATCAACATCCATCAGTACTTTTTCAGTTCTCTTCGGATAGTTCAATTCTTGGAAAATTCGGTGACCAAGGAAATCTGGTGACCACATCGCAACGGCCAAAATAGCAAAGGGCAATGAGGCGATAAAGTGTTCTACTGTTGGCAAACCAAGCATCCAACCTTCAGTGGTTGAGCCCCACCAGTAAACAGGATTAAGGTTAGGTAAGCCCATTTGAGTTTCAAATTGAAGATCAAAGCCAGTACCGAATAAAAGCGCAATCGCAAGCCCAGTCATTGCACAGACAGGAATTGCTAACCAACGCATGTTGATTTTTGCAAGAAATGCATACAGCACAATATTGACACCTAAAACCACTAGGCCAACGTAACCTAAGCTGCCTGCGGCGACATCGACCGATTGCAAACTGGTAGCCCAAGTTTGGATAGAACCAATTTGGCTCATTGTTCCGGTAAAGCCGAGGAAGATAAGCAACCCGCCTGCGGTTCCCTCGGAGGTTAGATTGACCAGTTTCGAGCCTCCTTTAAAGTAACTTAAGAGAAGACCAAAAACGCCAAGCAAAATTGCCAATGCCAAAGGGTGTGCACCGGCTAATGCGATTGAGCCGATAAGAGGGATCATTGGGCCATGGTTGCCAGCTAAGTTGGCTTTTGGGTTTAAGAAACCAGAGGCAATAACACAGAAGAAGAGGGCAGGAAATAACATCTCTACACGTGCAACTTCAATCGCGAAGTCTTTACCTAGATGAATGTGATCCCATGCTTGGGTTAGGCCATCAGCCCAAGACATCATTACCGCTGAGTACATGGCGATGATGCCGATTGTGCCCGCGATGGCTGGTACAAAATCTTCAAGTTCAAAACGGAAGTCACGACCAGGTAAGTTCAAACCAAAGCGACGGGGCTTCATGATTTGCAGTTCGTGGTCTAGGTAATCTGAACGGCTTGCAAACTCAGATGCTGGACGATGCAGCTCTTTATAGCTTTTCGTCTCGATTTCTGAGCGCTCATTGTTGACTACGTCTGGCATAGATTCCTCATATTTTTAAAAGTTAGTAATTCGTACTGAATCCTAGTAATCCGCGAAGAAGCGGTAATGTTTTTAATTGAATATGTAGCACATCTCATATGTGCTTGCATAACAACAACTAAAAAAGAGAGTGTGGTTATTTATACAACCTTATCTTTGCTCGCGAGTTTAGCTTGCTTATCCTTTAGGGTGATTGATCTTGATCACTTTAAGAATAAATGTGAAAGAAAACTACAGCAGCCTAATGAAAACGGGGGGTTGAGCCGTTACTTGCTTGAAATAAGTTTTCACATTGTGATGTTTGTAAAAGAGTTTCAATGATATTAATGACCTTAAATATCCTATGAATCTAGGTGTACTTTATACATAAATAGGTTGTCTATCTTTAAGTAAATGTTAACAAAATGAGTTAACTGTTAATTGCTTGATGTGCCATTTATATGCGCCATATGGAGAAGTATTGGCTAAAATGTGAATTTTTAATCAGATAAAATAACTAAATATCCTTATTTTTCCAGGTTAATAATTTGTTGCATGTTTTCGGTGTGAATGCTAGTTTGTATCAAAAATGGGAGTTGGAATACTCTGCAGTAGCAAATACAGGGAGTTAAGCGCATGACTGATGTACCGGCGCTGAATATTAAAGAGCTGCACAAAACCTTTGGTCAAAACGAAGTACTAAAAGGAATCTCGCTAGAAGCTCGTAAGGGTGATGTGATCTCCATTATTGGTTCTTCTGGCTCGGGAAAAAGTACCTTTCTTAGATGCATCAATTTACTTGAAACACCAACCTCTGGTGATATTTGGGTCAATGGTGAACTCATTCAAATGAAAAAAAATCGGCAAGGTGAAGCTTCACCTGTGAGTGAAAAGCAGGTGCAACGAATTCGCTCACGCCTTGCTATGGTATTTCAGGGATTTAACCTTTGGTCGCACATGACGGTGTTAGAAAACGTTATTGAAGCACCAATTCATGTGTTAGGAGTACCGAAAGCACGAGCCATCGAGAGTGCTGAGGTGCTGCTAAAAAAAGTCGGCCTGTATGAACGTAAAGACTATTATCCTGGTCACCTTTCTGGTGGGCAACAACAACGTGCGGCGATTGCTAGAGCGTTAGCCGTGGAGCCAGAAGTCATGCTGTTTGATGAGCCCACTTCTGCACTTGATCCTGAATTGGTGGGTGAAGTGTTGGGTGTTATGAGAGACTTGGCAGAAGAAGGCCGTACTATGCTGGTAGTGACTCATGAAATGGCCTTTGCTCGCGATGTTTCAAACCATGTGATGTTCTTGCACCAAGGTTTAGTGGAAGAGCAAGGAGATCCAGCCATCCTGTTCACCCAGCCTAAATCTGAACGGTTAAAACAATTTATATCCTCTATTTATTAATGTGTTCATTATGTTGTGGTATTCGCCACGGCATAAATATTAAGCAAAACCAACATAAACATAGCATGATAAATAAGTAAGACCTCAATCACAGGAGTATGGAAATGAAAAAGTGGTTATTAGTTGCAGCCGTTGCTGCTAGTGCAATGACTGGTATGGCCCAAGCGAAAGAATGGAAGACGGTTCGTTTTGGTATAGAAGGGGCTTATCCTCCTTTTAGCTGGACAGAGGCTGATGGATCTCTCAAAGGCTTTGATGTTGATATGGCCAATGCGTTGTGCAAGGAGATGAAAGTGGAATGTAAAATCGTTCCACAAGACTGGGATGGTATTATCCCATCACTGCTCGCACGTAAATATGACGCGATTATTGCAGCTATGTCGATTACCGACGAGCGCAAGAAAAAAGTCGATTTCACTGGTAAGTACGCATTAATTCCCAATAAATTTATCGCCAAGAAGGGAGCTGCGTTGGATTTTTCTAAAGAAGGTCTAAAAGGGGTGAAAATTGGTGTACAACGTGCAACAACGCACGATAAGTATCTTACTGATAATTATGGCGATGCAGTTGAAATTGTCCGCTATGGTTCATTTGATGAAGCCTATCTTGACCTAGCCAATGGCCGTATTGCGGCAGTATTGGGTGATGCCTCTGCATTGGAAGAGGGTGTGCTTAACAAAGCGGGCGGCGAAGCGTATGAGTTCGTCGGCCCATCATTAACCGATCCGAAATGGTTTGGCGATGGTTTTGGTATTGCGGTTCGTAAACAAGACAAAGATCTCACTCAAAAACTTGATATGGCGATTAAATCTCTTCGTCAACAAGGGATTTACCAAGAAATTGCGACCAAATACTTTAATTACGATGTATACGGTGAATAAGCTGTAACATCATATCTTACCCATATAATTAGAAGGTGAGAGTGAGCCGAGCATATGAATATGTTTATCGATCACTCTGTCATTAGGGCTGGTTAGCTCAGTGACTCCACCTTCTCAATTATGATGGGAATCCATTGATTCTTAACGGCTGGATCCTAGTTCCAGAAGTACCCAGTCGTTAAATTCTCCAGGGACTAGGGATGAATTATGTTGGACCTACACGGATATGAAGCCTCAATTTTGAAGGGAGCGGTGCTGACCATTGAAGTTGCCGTGCTCTCTTTATTACTTGCCATGTTACTTGGCATGCTAGGTGCGCTAGCCAAGCTTGCACCTTACCGTTGGGCAAGAGCCATTGCCACTCTTTATACGACCATCATTCGCGGTATTCCAGACCTTGTGTTAATGATGCTTATTTTCTTTGGCGGTCAAATATTGTTGAATAATAGCCTTTATTCAATCAACGAATGGCTAAACAATGGGTTTATGGCAAGTGACCCGAGCCATGAATGGACCGCTTATCTCCCCGATTATATTGATGTTAGCCCTTTCATTGCAGGGATACTAACCATAGGTTTCATTTTCGGTGCCTATATGGCTGAAACCTTTCGTGGCGCTATTATGGCGGTTGATAAAGGAGAGATGGAAGCGGCGAAAGCGTATGGTATGAGTTCTACCTTAGCATTTAGACGCATTTTGCTTCCTCAAATGGTTCGTCATGCATTGCCAGGGTTTGGTAACAACTGGTTGGTATTGCTCAAAACGACGGCACTTGTTTCCATTATTGGATTAGATGATATGGTCAGAGTCAGCTCACTCGCGGCGGGTTCGACAAAAATGCCATTCACCTTTTATATGGCTGTCTCAGTAATCTTCCTTTTCTTTACCAGTGTATCAACCGGTCTTCTCAAATTGGTTGAGCGCAAGTTCAGCATTCACACGAGGTAAATATGGATTTTTCCCTTATTGCTCAAAGCCTACCAATTTATTTTAGTGGGCTGTGGACAACGGTTTGGCTGGTGGGGTTGTCGTTAATTATCGGTTTGAGCCTTGCCATCCCCTTAGCGATTGCTAGAAATAGCCACAACTATTTTATTCGTACTCCAGCATGGGCTTATACCTACTTTTTTCGTGGTACACCGTTATTGGTCCAGCTTTATCTCATCTACTATGGAATGGATCAATTTTTCCCGGTAAAAGATACCTTGTGGGAAAACGCTTGGTTTTGCGCGTTGGTTGCTTTTGTTCTCAATACGTCCGCCTACACGGCTGAAATTATTCGCGGTGCGATCAATGGGTTGCCTAAAGGCGAAGTTGAAGCGGCGAAGGCATACGGAATGAGTACTTGGAAAACGTATCGACGAATTATTCTACCGAGTGCGTTAAGGCGCGCACTGCCCGCTTATAGTAATGAAGTTATCTTCATGCTCCACGGTTCTGCGGTTGCTGGTATTGTTACCATTATGGATTTAACGGGGGCTGCGCGTTTAGTGAACTCTCGTTATTATGCCCCATTCGAGTCATTTTTAACCGCAGGTTTGTTCTATATGGGCTTGACCTTCATTATTTTGTTCTGCTTCAAACAGGCTGAAAAACGCTTCTTGGCTTATTTGCGTCCATTGAGCTGAAGGGCTGCGAGTAGCAATTTGTTGTACCGAGTTTGTTTCTATAATCAAGGCATAGATTAAAATAAGAAGCGCGCTGAATGCGCGCTTCTTATTGGCACGTTACTTTCTGTTCCTACAAGGAAAAACTGGACCAAATTGGCGCGTGATCAGAAGGTTTTTCTATTCCTCGAAGTTCATAGTCGATGCCGGCCTCTTGGCATTTTTTTGCTAGGTTCGGGGTCGCTAAAATGACGTCGATTCGTAGCCCACGGTTATCATCAAAGCCGCGTGAGCGATAATCAAACCACGAAAATTGATCATTTACATCCGGATTTAACTGACGGAATGTGTCAACAAAACCCCAGTCCATTAAAGTTTGTAACCATTCACGCTCTTCAGGTTGGAAAGAGCATTTTCCCGTTTGCAACCAGCGTTTTCTATTGGCTTCACCAATCCCAATATCCAAGTCGATAGGGCTGATGTTAATGTCTCCCATCACAATTATTTGTTCGTCAGGGGAATGATGTGACGTTAAGTAACCCATTAGATCTTTATAAAACTGACGCTTATAGGGATATTTTGTTTCATGGGAAATATTCTCCCCTTGAGGAAAATAGCCGTTGAGTATGGTTGTTTTTTGGCCGTTGTCATCTTCAAAAGTGGCCATAATCATGCGTTTTTGATGATCTTCATTATCGCTAGGAAAGCCTTTCTGTACTGAAATGGGTTCCTTTTTGCACAACATGGCGACGCCATAATGTGCTTTTTGACCATGAAAATAGACGTGGTAGCCCATGGCTTCAACATCCTCAAGAGGAAAAGCGTCATCGTGTACTTTGATTTCTTGAAGTCCAATGACATCAGGTTGATGCTTATCAATAATCGCTTGCAGTTGATGAAGGCGAGCTCTCAAACCGTTGATGTTAAAACTGATGACTTTCATAAGGGATCCTTAAGATGAGTTGTGCGCAAGATGTTACCACTTCAAGGCGCAAGGACAAGATGAAAAGCGAATCAATTGTAATACGTAAATTTTTTGAATAGTCAGAAAGGATATTTTTATTAACATTTATGTAAACTTACGATTGATCTCTCAAGTCAATATGCTCTAATTAAAGTTGTCACCATTTCGTCTGAAAACCCTATTAGCGC
>NZ_CAWPDB010000112.1:0-39415 GCF_963886625.1 Vibrio sp. V23_P3S9T160 | reverse complement strand
CTGTTATTTTAGTCGCAATTGATTATGCAAATTTATATTTATGTAAATTACATCACTGAGCATAATTGTGCGTTAAAGCATCACTAGCGTCAAAACAGAGTCTGGCTAGCGAAACGCCACATAAGAAAACCTATCGGCTTGTATATTAAGAAAAATATGAAATTAGAGACGTTTAGCAAAGAGATTGGCAAGCAGATTACTGCACATCATCTCATTTTTGAGACGGTTACTTAGGTTACGTTTAGGGATTAATTACTTATAGTAATCAACATCAAAGCAATACTGATTTTTACTGGTAATAACCTATGAGCACTGTCTGTAATGCACAATAATAATGACAGTTCACCGAGCACATTTAGCATAGCAAAAGGAATACTGTCGACAAAGGTAAGCACATTCGCACCTATTTTGGGTATTTTCTTTTTTGTGTTCGCTTTGGCGATAATTAAAAACTTTTACGACACTAATCGGCTGGCAACCCGTTTCGGTGAACAAGCCATTACACAACTGGAACATCACATCAATCAAACGTCGGATGAACTGAACCAGTTAAGTAAAAACATTTCAAAGCACTGCCAAAGAGAAGACATCATTGCTCTGAGGAGCTATGTATTTCGCTCGAAAATGGTCAAAGAAGTGGGCATGTACAACGCTCACGGGACTATTTTTTGCACCAGCAATGAAGGCCATACCACCATTCATTTGTACAAACATATTCTTGACAGGCTTAAACAATCTCCAACGAATACGACCATTTCATTAACAAAATCTCGCAGTAAAGAGCAAACATTTTTTGTCTATGCTTCACAGCCAGATATGAGCGGCCTCAATGCACTGATGCCTCCAGAACAGTTTATGAACCTAGTCGCTCCTAAACTTGCCAAATGGCACTACGGCTATCAGGTCAACGTGTTAAGCCAAAGTATTCGCAGTGATCAGGAAGAGATCGATTCTGCTCATACTAGCTTTCTCTTTAAATCCGAGCATTACCCACTCTCAATTCAGATCTACTTAAATAACGGATCTTATGCTTACCATTTTCTCGATAACTTATGGCTTGTCTTGCTTACAGCAAGTATTATCTCTTTGATTTATCTTGCTTATCACAACTATTACCTCAGCCGAAATACCTTAGAAGTCTCTTTGAGAGAGGCAATATCAAACCATCAGTTGGAACTCTATTTACAACCGATCGTCGACATTACCGAGAATAGAATTGTTGGTAGCGAAGCGCTACTGCGTTGGAATGAACCCTCTCAAGGCTATATTTCACCCACCATTTTTATCCCGTTGTCAGAGCGTATTGGCGTGATTCACCAAATCACCTACCGTGTGTTGAAATTGGTGACAGAATGTGTGGAGCAGCACAAACATGCGTTGCACGATCAATACATCAGCATCAACATCAGCCGGTTATTGATCATTGATAATTACTTTATGGATTACATGAAACGCTACGCGACAAAACACCCAGCGATTGTTCCACGACTTCTGCTAGAGATCACCGAAGACAACCATTTCAACGTGGACGAGTTGAAGTTAGCCATGGAAAACTTACAACGACTGAAACAGCTAGGCTTTAAAATCGCCATTGACGATTTTGGCACTGGCTACTCGGGTTTAAATTTTATCCACCAACACGACTTCCACACTCTCAAAATTGATCAAGTGTTTATTAAAAGCTTGCATCAAAATTCAGCCATTACTTCGGTGTTAGTGTCGATGATTAAACTAGCAAAGCAATTGAACATGCGGCTGATTGCTGAGGGCGTTGAGAACCAAGATCAGGTGAGAGAATTAGAGCTGTTGGGTGTACGTTACATCCAAGGTTTTTATTATTCTGAACCTATGTCTGTGGATGCTTTCTTCCAATTTACCCTGTCCGCCAAGCAGATCGCACACCGCTAATCACGCGATCAATCGAACGACGGTTTAAATTCAGTTACGACTTAAATTGAGCTTGCAGCGCACGGCTGACGGGTAACTTATCAGGACCAATCAAGACGTACATTTTACCCGTGAACTCTTTTTTCACTTTATCTATCTTGGCAACATTCACTGCCGTTGAACGGTGGATTTGCCAAAACTGATTCGGGTCAAGCTGCTGCAGCAACTCTTTCAATGAACTGCGCAGTAAGAACTCCTGCACTCCAGAATCACTCTTTACGTATATGGATAAATATTTGTCTTCGGCTTTAGCGTACAACATATCCGCCACCGAAATCAGGTGAATATCTTCACCTTTTTGAACTTTTAACCAGCTTAAAAACGACGGCGATGCCTGTTGGCTTATATGCTGTATCTGCTGTAAAAGGGTTTGCAAATCAGGTAATTGTCGCTCAGAAGAATGCTCGGCTAATCTTAGCTGCAACTTAGTACAGCACTGCACTAAACGCGCTTCAGAAAGCGGTTTCAATAAATAATCCGCCGCATTGGCTTCAAAAGCTTGAATGGCATACTCGTCATAGGCGGTGATAAATACAATCAGTGGTGGCTTTGCCAAACCAGCCAATTGCCTTGCGAGCGACATACCATCCATTTCTGGCATTCGAATATCAATAAAGGCCACCTCAGGCTGATGCTGCTCGATCATGGACAATGCCACGCGTCCATTTTCGGCTTGCGCGACAATATCGAGCTCTGGCCACACTTCTCCTAATGCACGGTTTAAATGATGCCGCAATAACGGTTCATCATCAGCAATAATAGCGGTCGCAGAGACAGTACTCATGTGGCACTTCCTTGTAGTTGGTCCAACAATAGCCGCTTTATTCTAATCGTTGCCGTCACGCCAGCATCATGATTTTGGGCGATAGTGAGACACGCATCATCAGCGAATAGGCCGCTTAAGCGCTGGCGAATATTATCCAACGCAATACCATGTCCTGCTGAAAGAGCACTCGGCTGTAATCCAATGCCACTGTCACAGACACTGACTTCAAACCACTCGTCATAAATTTCACTTTTGATGGTCACTTTTCCCCCCGCGGCTTTAGGCTCAATACCATGGCTAACAGCATTCTCAACCAAAGGTTGTAACAGCATCGGCGGCAAAGGAATGTCATCCGCTGCGCCAGGCATTGCAATCTCATAATCCAGCCGATCACCTAAACGAATTTTTTGAATACCCAAATACGCATCGACTAAATGTAACTCTTCACGTAGCGTTGTGGTGCGATTGCGGTTACTACGCAGCGACCCACGCAATAAGTCGGTTAGTTTTTCGAGCATCATTTGCGCTTTATAAGGCTCAGAGCCAATCAACACGCTGATATTGGCAAGCGTATTAAATAAGAAATGGGGTTCAATTTGACTTTGTAACTGCTGCAACTGGCTCAAAATCAAGGCTTTCTCTTGTTCAGATTGACGCCGTTTGGAGGCTTCCAGCGCTTTTTCAGCAATCAGCTTTTGTTCATGCGCGTAGAAGTAGAAAAAGCAAACGCCAGTAAAAACGAAACCGAGAAAAATCACCGGTTTCATTGCTGAAAAATGACTAAAGTGCGCGTATTTACTAAGCCATAAATAAGCGTGTAACGTACCGAAAATCATCGACCCCGTGAGCGAAAAAACGTTCACTAAGCGTGCGGACAACTGCGGTGCGAAGCGACTCAGTAAGTGAGCAATGGCCACTGCACTGTAACCGTAGCCAAAGCTTATTGCTAAGTGCAACGTGATGTCACTGGGCCAAATAGCCTGAGTGGTAAAGGCGATCACCACACAAAACAGCGAAGTAAATAACAAGCTTTTGGCAAGATTTCGAATCTCAACTTTCTCGCACATTAGAATTTCCCTTTCATATTTAATAGAATCATATGCTTATCTGGTAAGTTTGCATATGTAGAGTCAGCAGGCCCAGTCATAAAACGTGCGGCCAGTTCGATTTCGATAGAGGCTGTACCCGAATCGTACACTGAGTAATTGAGCCATTGGGTAGCGATCACGCCGCCATCTTGCGGTGCAATCAGCACATCAAGTGTCGGCACTAAACCTTGCAACCATTCAATACTCTGGCTCCACGGCCAATGACGCCAAGCTTGGCTATCTAACGAAGCATGCAACATCACATTATGCTGCACGAGATTCACGTGGTTATAGCCTTGTGCGTAAGACCAACCTAACGCTTGATTATGCTGATAACGAACCGAATCCGCGTTAGTCTGCGCTTGTTGCCACTGCTCTTTTCCCCAACTGCGACTGTCGAACCAATATTCTGCAATGACGCTTTGCCCATCACTTCCCGACCAGTTGAACCCTACCAGTGCCTGATAGCCTTGCGTTCGTGATTCAAGAGCCATGCACGATTCAATCTCATGTTGTTGAGAGTAAGCTGCTTGAGCCAACGCGCTGGGCTGTTGGTACGCCAAATAATGACGCTGATAGAGCGCTGACGCATGCACTTCCCATGCGTCAGTGAGCACAGTAACAAACGAGCTACCCAGCACGCCGCGTCGAACGTCATCATAGTAAGCAATCGCCTGCCATTCGGCATTGCCCATCAACTGATAACGCCTTACGCCCGCCCCTTGTTGTTCGGTCATTTGTTGTAACTCGCTGCCTTGCTGCTCTGTCCAAGAGGAATCTGCATAAAAAATCGTCCATTCACCTTGCTGATCATAATAAGAAGCAGAGAGCGTTCCGGCCCCCTCTTCTACCTGAATACCGACCGGATTGCGGCGATAAGGCTGAAAGAGATCAAGCGGACGATAACCGTAGCCCACTCCCCAATCCAAGCGCACTTTTCCTAGTGTCAGCTCAAACGGCACATCAGCCAGCACTAGGCTGCCTTGCCAAAACAGTTCTTGTAGAATGAACTCGCTGTCGGCGTGCTGCTGTGCATCGCTACTCCACAAGGCGTTTTGTTTGATAGCCACTAGACCCAACCAGCCATGCCACCTCATTTCTACATCCAATAACGCCTCAATCTGCTGCGTATCGCGCGCTTGATTACTAGGAAAAAAAAGGCTGTCGCGATGCGCCGTGGTGGATGCGCTCATTACCCAATCCCAATCAAAACTGGGGGCTTCTGCCCGCGCAGCTAAGCTCAATACACTGGTTAAAAAAGCGAACGCAACACGCTTCATCTCATAACTCCGATAGACTGTTACGAGTCAGATAGGCGGGGTTGTAATATTTTTCATCTAGCTCCATGGGCTCGATGTGTTGATACTCAACCACCGTTTTTTTGGTCGGTTGAATTTGATCAAGCAGCGTCATACTGGTTACGCGCATTCGTCCCTCTTTTTCACCAGCGCGAAACCAAGCCTGCTTGGCCAGTTTTCCAGAGCGTAAATACAAAGAAGCTTTGATTGGGAAATCGTTCTCTTTATCCAACCATAAGATAATTTGCTGGTAGTTCGCCCCTTCTGTGACAGCCAGTAATGACAACTTATGCGTCAGGTAAGGTTGACCACTGGGTGTTTCTATCTGCTCTTCACCCATCAATTGACTTTGGTAATCCTCGCTCCACGTCAGTGTTGAAATATCGCCCACCGAAGCCTCACCAAGCAGTTTTTGCATTGGCGTAATACGAATAGGGCGGCGGCTTTTTGGCATCAACAACCAGTAGTTTTCATCGAGCATCAGCATTTTTTGCCCCGCTTCAACGGAGGATTTGAACACCACTAACGAGTCGCGATTGGCTTTGGTATACACGTGATATTGACGCGTTTTATCGAGCTCACCACGTTCATAAAGCGACACCAAAGAGACGACTTTGGCCGCGCTGTAACCAAGGCGATATTGGTCGGCGTTTTTGGTCATTTGCCCTGCATCCAGCGCCGCCCAGCCAGCGGCCGAGTAGCCACCGCTAAGCGTGATCAGTAATAACATCATCCATTTATACATAAGCCAGTGCCTCCGTGATTGGCTTGTTGACTCCTTTGCGTGCCGACAACCAAGCCGCTGCAATACAAATGCTCAGTACGCCAAGCGCACTCAGCAGAACCAATTCCCATGAAAAATAAATATGTAAAGGATACCCTTCCGTGCGTCCTGGTGGTGGTGGCATTTGCACATCGACTACCATCAATAACACGCTTGCTAGGGCATTGAATGCCGCACCCACCAGCGTGCCTAAAATGGCTAGCAGTACGGCTTCGCGTATGAAGCTGGCGACGATTTCATTTGGGTAAGTGCCAAGCGCCGACAGCGTTCCGATTTCACGTGTTCTCTCCGTGACCGACATGGTTAAGGTGTTAAATAGCGCGACGAAGACCACCAACCCCATCACCAAGCCCATGATGCCGAAGATGCGATCGTAAAGATCTTTTACTTTTTGATAAAAAAACGCGCGCTGCTGCCAAGGCGTCACTTGAATCGCTTGGCGAAGGCTCATTAATGACAGTTTGTTTTCAACCCAATGCCGCATGCTTTCTGTCTGTTCGGTGCTAAACAAAAACAGCGATAAGGTGCTCACTTTATTCGAAGCTAACAGCTCAGAGGCCGATTGAATGTGCAGATACAATTGGCGTTTATCCAATTCAGGCACACCCGTGGAATAGATGCCGTGCACTTTGAAATCAACCGCGTTGAGCGCGCCATCAGCGGTACTGGTCAGTAAAGTAACCCAGTCGCCAATCGAAACATTTAAGTTTTTGGCGAGATCCACCGCCAGCATCACTTCTGGCTCACTCGCATCAAATCGAGGGGAGTCAATATTGGACAAGGTTTTGCCTTGGCGAACGTCCAAAAATGGCCCTTTCATATCAAACTCTTTATGGTTAACGCCGGAACCGACAAAAATGGTCGATTTGCTACCGTTAGAGACCAACCCGCTAAACTCAATGCGTGGCTGAATGCCTCGTATCCGCTTATCGTCGATTAATCGCTTAACAATCAACGCACTGTCGGCAATCCCATTAGCCAGTGGCGACTCTTCATCTTGCTCAAAAAAGCCCGGTTGGCTGAGCGTTAAATGCCCGGTGTCGCGCGCAGTGGATTCGCGCAGTGCTTGGTAAGTGTAAAGGCCAAATCCTCCGGCGCTGGTCAATGCGAAAACAGCAATGGCAATAATCAATACCGAAAGCAGGCTGCGGCGGCGATTGCGCAGTAAATTCAGCGCCGCCATACGCCATTCCATAGAAATCAGCTTGCCCATTTCATCGCCTCCTGAATCACTTTGCCATCCACAAGCTGCAAGGTTCGGTCGCAGCGGTTGGCCATGCGCGCGTCGTGCGTAGCCACAATAAAAGTGGTGCCCATTTCGTGTCCAAGGCTTTTCATGATGTCGATCACCACATTGGCGGTATGGCTGTCTAAACTGGCGGTCGGTTCGTCGGCAATCACCATTTCAGGGTTATGGATCAGCGCGCGCGCAATGGCTACGCGCTGTTGCTGACCGCCTGAAAGGTGATCCGGCCGGTGGTGAGCCAGCGTTTCTAACCCCACTTTGGCCAGCATAGTGCGCGTTAAAGTACGCTGATCGCGCAGGCTGTAGCCATTTAGCATCAATGGGTAAGCAATATTTTCCGCCGCTGTCATCACCGGAACTAAGTTGAATTTTTGGAAAACGAAGCCTAATTTTTTGCGGCGTAGCGCCGCCGCTTCTCTTGGATCGGTTGGGTAAGGGTAACCCGCCAGTTCAATGTCACCTTGGTAATCTTGATCAAGCAACCCCAAGATATTGAGCAAAGTGCTTTTTCCCGAACCTGACGGGCCGCACAGCGCTAGCATTTCACCTTGTTTGACTTCGCCATTCACCGCGCTCAACGCCAGCAGCGGCTGCATGCCTAATTGATAGGTTTTACTGATCTGTTCAAATCGTAGCATTTTGTTGCCCTCCCTCATTCGCTTTTCAATTCATGCGTTTTTTCAGTCAATCCGTTTTCAATCAACGCATTTGTAATCAAAGCCTTGGCTTGGATGATTTGCGGATGCTCCGCTGGCTGGTTGTCAACTTGCTTACCTTGCTTCTGATGGTTTTGCATCTGGGCAAGCCATTGCTCTGCTTGAGGAATGTCGTTGGCACGAAGGGCGGCTTGAATGGCGTATCGATAAACCCAAGCAGTGGCGGCAAAAGGTTGTGCAGTAAATTCGGGTTCAACAAGAAGGTCGAGATACAAATCATAACCACGCTCAAAATGGTTGAACATATCGGGCAGTGAGGTGTAAGTCGCGGCCGAAACCGCGCGCGTTAAATAGCTATCCGGCAGCCCCATGACGCGCTCTTGTTCAGCAAGCGGCTGCGGGTGATTGCTGAGTAAAGTCAGGCCTTTGTCTATGGTGGCCAAGCCCTCTTCGACGTATCTCATCTTATTCCAAGGCATGAATGCATCACGCCCTTGCAGGGTTTGTGCACTGCCCAGATAAGCTAAGCTGAGCGGTTTGGCCCCTTGCTGTTTAATCAACTGCTCTAGTTGGTGAAGCACAAGCTCCACTTTGTCACTGTCGCCTTCGGCCGCTTGGTTGTACTGCATAATTAAAGCGTCGCTTGGATTAGCTTGAACAGCCGTGATGCTTAGCAGCAACCCGACACTGAGTAGCAGGTTGCGAAGTGAGCGTGAATAAGAAAATGTCGTCATCATGATGGTCCCTTTCATTCGTTGGTGATGAAATTTGCTTGATGACGACAGATTACGCAGCAAATAGGCCAGATGCGCCACTTTGCGATAAAGGGGGATTATGCAGCGTTAATGGCAGGCTGGATGACGTGAATGGGAAGTAGACAAAAAAACCAGCCACTGAGGGCTGGTTGGGAGAGTGAGATTAATACCTAATCGTAATACTGAAATAATAGCAATACGAAAAGCGTATCGCGGGGCAAAAACATCTGTTTTCAAAAGCATCTGTTCTAAAAAGCACCTGTTCCAAAAAACATCCGCTCTATGGCACGCCATGCCCTTTGGCGGCGACCCAAACCCGATACCACTGCTCGCGGGTCAGCTCTAAATCAAGCGCAGCAATTGCCGCTTTGACGCGGTCAATTTTACCAGAGCCAATAATCGGCAGCGGCTTAGAAGGCAGACGCAGTACCCAAGCGTAAATAACCTGATCAATACTGTCTGCGCCGATCTCTTGGGCGATCGCTTCTAGCTCACTGCGCACACGTTGAGCTTGTTCAGTCTGGCCGTTAAAAATCTCGCCACCAGCTAAACAAGACCAAGCCATTGGGCGAATGCGCTGCGTTTGCAAATGATCCAAAGTGCCATCGTGCACCACATCGAAATTGAGCGGGTTCATCTCCACTTGGTTGGTCACTAACGGTTTACCTAGGCGAGATTGCAGCAGTTCAAACTGGCGCGGGCTAAAGTTCGACACACCAAAGTGCTTCACTTTGCCCACTTTGCGCAGTTCAGAAAACGCTTCGGCGACTTCATCGGCATCCATCAAGGCATCTGGGCGGTGGATCAACAGCAGATCGATTTCGCTCACACCAAGTCGTTCCAGCGAATTATTGACCGACTGATAGATATGCGCAGAACTGGTATCGTAGTGGTTTATCTTACGCTGCGGCGTTTTTGCGCCACACAAATTGATATCACACTTAGTGACGATTTGGATCTGCTCGCGCAGCGCGGGCTCCAGCGCTAAGGCTTCACCAAACAGTTTCTCGCACTGGTAGTTACCATAAATATCCGCATGGTCAACCGTGCTAATGCCCAATTCAATGTGCTGTTTTAAAAACGTTAAACGCTGTTGTGGCGTCATGCCCCAATCTGCCAAACGCCAATAACCTTGTACTAGCTCTGAAAAATCTGGCCCTTGCGGCGCGATTGTTACTTTAGCAACCATTGGTTGTCTCCTTTGACTTAATTGCCGTCATCCTAAGCAGGTTTCGATGACGGCTCAATGAATCTACCGAATAAGTTAAGATTACGCGCCGAAGTTGTGAGATTCACTACACGTTGACAATTTATATCGCTGGAAAATTCATCGCTTCTACGCCCCCAAGCCATGCTTTGTGATCAACGCCAAATTCTTAAGGCTTAGGCACAAGAATGATGTCAACTTCTCTCTCTGCTTTTATTGTTAGCGATGAAGCACCTCGCCCTACAGCGACTGACGATAATGCAAAAACAAATCACCCTAACCCATGAAGGCCAAGGATAGAGCATGAAATTCTCAACGTTAACACTCGCACTTTGCGCTGCCGCGCCTGTTGTGTTTGCCGCGCCCAATCTGACCATTTCGACCACCACGACTAGCCGCGACTTTCCGCTGGATGCGAAAACGCCTTTAGTCATTCCCTTGACCAAAGAAAGCTACACAATAAAAGTGTCAGGGATTGAGGGCCAGTGCAGCGCGCCAGCTCAGCAGAGCATCAAATTCAACGCGCCCATCGCCCTCAATTGTGGACAAGAAACCGAACTGCCGCTGACGATACGTTTCACTGGCGATTACGCCTTCGCTTATGACGACGAGCAGCAGACCTTAACCTTTGTCCGACAAGCCAAAAAATCCACTACTAGCAAATTTAAACGGCCGATACCGAGTGTTTCGTGCGAGCAGTACCAAGGCGGTGAAGTGACCTTACAACTGGGCAATACGTTCCCCGATGGCACACGACTAAAAGAGACATTTACCGGCCAAATCCTCAGCGTGAAAAATAGCCAAGTCACCTTAATGCCGTCACCAACCAGTGGTGGATTGGTGCTGCTTGCCCCCGCAACGGATGCCGCCAGCGAACCCTTTACCTACCGCAATGCCACGATTTACTTTGTGATGGTGGACAGATTCAACAATGGTGACCCCAGTAACGACAATAGCTATGGCCGTAAAAAAGATGGCAAAGAAGAAGTGGGTACCTTCCACGGTGGCGACCTAAAAGGTGTGATTGCCAAACTCGATTACATCAAAAGCTTAGGCACCGACGCGATTTGGCTTTCGCCGATTGTGGAACAGGTGCACGGTTTTGTCGGCGGTGGTGACAGTGGCTCGTTCCCTTTTTATGCCTATCACGGTTACTGGACGCGTGATTTTACCAAGATCGATCAAAATTTTGGTGATGAGGAGGATCTCAAAACGCTGGTCACTGAAGCGCATAAACGAGGCATAAAAATCTTGCTCGATGCGGTGCTCAACCATTCCGGCTACGCCACCTTGGCTGACCTGCAATTTGATCAGATTGAGGTGGTTAATCCCCAAAATTTACCGCAAAAATGGGTTGATTGGATGCCGAAAGCTGAAGAAAACTGGCACAGCTACAATCAATCCATTGATTATCAAAGCGCCAACTGGTCGCTGTGGTGGGGCAAGGATTGGGTTCGCGCTGGGTTGCCCGGCTACCAGAAACCCGGATCTAGCGATATCACGATGACGCTGGCCGGCTTACCGGATTTTCGCACTGAATCAACACAAGCGGTGACGCCGCCGCAGTGGCTACTTAATAACCCCGGCACTCGCGTGGTAGCGCGCGAACAGTATAGCGTTGCCGATTACTTAATTGAGTGGCAAACCGATTGGGTAAAACGCTTTGGTATTGATGGTTACCGCGTCGACACCGTAAAACATGTGGAAGGCGAGGTATGGCGACGCTTAAAAAGCGAGGCATCACGCAGTTTAGATGTTTGGCGTGAGCAAAACGGGCAGCAAGGGCAACCCTTTTGGATGATGGGCGAAGTATGGGGCCATTCAGCTTACCGCAGCCCCTATTTTGATGATGGCTTTGATGCACTGATCAACTTTGATATGCAAAAAAGAGTCGATAAAGGCGCAGCCTGCTTAAGCCAAATGGCGATGGTGTACCGCGACTACGCGCAAACGCTAGCGAAATACCCAGATTTTACCCCCGTGAGCTACCTCTCTTCTCACGATACCGAGCTGTTTTTTAGCCGTTTTAACTCCTTTGAAATGCAGCGTAATGCCGCCAATGCATTGCTTCTCGCACCGGGTGCGGTGCAAATTTACTACGGTGATGAAGTCGCACGTCAAGTTGGCCCTTACACCGATGATTTTCACCAAGGCACGCGTTCTGACATGGTGTGGTCACTGGATGAAGAGCGACAAGCGCTGCTGAAGCATTGGCAAACGCTAGGCCAATTTCGTCAATCACACCCTGCCATTGGCGCAGGCATTCATCATGAGATTGAACAGCAAAATGCCTATCTGTTCTCTAGAACGTTAAATAATGACCGTGTCGTTATTGCTTTTGTTGGCCGTTAAACCCACCACAGAGGTAGTTGCAAACACCATAGTGACTGCCTCTGTTTCTTCACCATTTTTTTGGTCAAATAATTTAAACTCACCCACCAAAACATCAATATTATGAACGTGTTGAAGCATAAAAATTAACTTTAGCACAAGCTAAACCAATTAACCCGCCAAATAAGCACAACCCTACTGGTCATACCAAAACTGTCAACTTTTCATTTGATTTACAAATACTTACACACTATCATTCGCCGCCAATTGAAATAAAGACATCATTTTCTTTGACATATCAACAACACAAAATTAACATCTCGCATTACAATGCCATTACCATAACAAGGCCTTAGGAGGTCGAGAATGATCATCAAACCCCGCACGCTACTCGCGCTATCAATATTGACAGCGTTTAATGTTCACTCTGCAGGCTTCCAAGTGGCAGAGCATTCAGCCTCAGGGCTAGGACGTGCTTTCTCTGGTGAAGGAGCGGTGGCCGATAACGCGAGTGTGATTGCACACAACCCCGCAGCCATGACACGGTTTGATACGACGCAGTTTTCTGGTGCACTGTCCATCGTTGACCCAGAGGTTGATGTATATGATGTGAAAAACCAACAGAAAATGAACGATGTTGCGCCACTGCAAGTCGTTCCCGCGGCTTACTACGTCAGTCCAATCAATGAAAAATGGGCTTGGGGGATGGGAATATTCACTACTTACGGCGTAGCTACAGACTACCCTAATGATATTTATGCAGGTGATCTTGCAGGCGATACTTCTCTTCTTTCTGTCAATTTAAACCCGAATATTGCCTACCGTGTTAACGAACAGCTTAGTCTCGCTGCGGGTATTAACCTCGTCTATGCCGAAGCAAAACTGACACGACATAAAGGTGCTTTAGCGGTATTTACTGGCGGCTCTGCCTCTGACAACCTAGTCGGAATGACTGGAGAAACCGTGGCTTTGGGCTGGAACATAGGTAGCTTATATGAGTTCAACCAAAACCACCGTGTCGGTTTTGCTTACCGCTCTGCTGTTGATCTGGATTTTGATGATGGTGAGTTTTCAAGCTATAGCTCAGGTGTTGCAACAAACGCTGTTGTTGAAGGACGTTTAAAAATCACGCTACCTGCGATGTGGGAAGTTTCCGCATTTCACCAACTCACTGATAGCGTGGCGTTGCATTACGGGTACCAACGTACCGACTGGAGTTCATTCAAAGAGTTAAAGGCAACATCATCACAATGTACCAACGGAGAGTGTTTTTATAAGTCTGAAAAGTATGAAGACAGTGGCCGTTGGTCATTGGGTTCAACTTATCAATTAAACTCGACTTGGACATTACGCGCCGGTTTTGCTTTTGATGAACAAGCTGGCGAAGCCACATTGAGTATTCCAGATAGCGACCGTTATTGGTATTCAGCGGGCGTGAGCTACGTGATCAGCGACTCGCTATCCATTGATGCGGGTTTTGCACTGGTGAAAAGTAAAAGCGGCACGTTTACCGAAACCAACAAACTCAATGAAACATTGACGTTTGAATCGCAAGGGACTGCTTACCTTAGCGCTATTCAACTTAACTACACGTTCAACTAAACTCAGGGATAAGTCATGCTTAAAACAACATTCAAAATATCGCTGCTCTGCTCTGCGTTATGGTTAGTCGGTTGTGGTGATGAAACGAGCAGTTCGGGAGCAAGCACAACACCCACTTACGAAGCCTACATTCAAGACGCGTTAAAACGCGACACCAGCATAAAGTTCACGCTCAGTGGCGCAAACGCAAACGTACCACTGCCGTCTTTTGCACTCATGAATGCCAAAGACGGCACGTTAGAAATTCCAACCAAGGGTGATGACGCCTTAACCAATCCAGTCGCCGCTATGGGCACAATGGATGGTTGGTCAACATCAATGCCACTGTTTTTAGACTTTGAAGGCGTAGGATTGGCTGACGGTCTTATCTCTAACGGTATTTATTTAATTGAACTGACCGACAGTATGATTGGCAGCCCAACGGTTAAAAACGTGCTGACATTGAACACCGACTTTGCTGCCATCGCCAGTGCCAGCAACGATAAAATTGCGATCGTGCCAAACAAAGCGCTCAACCCTGCCAGTGAATATATTTTAGCCGTGACAGATGAGATTACCGATGTAAATGGCAATATTGCAGGCACATCCAGCAGCTACGCCGCATTGAAGTCCAAAGTGAAAATCTATACCGATGATAAGCTAGGGGCACTACAAAAAGTGACCCAAGGCGTAGAAAGCATTTTCGCTTTGGCAGGGGTGGATCAAACCAAGATTATTTATTCAACGTGGTTTAGTACTCAATCTGTTGGTCAGACACTTTACAGTGTGAAAGGCGCCACCGCCGCAGGCCTTGCAACGACAGATATTGGCAACATTTGGAAGCAAGGTGCGAACCCAAACAACCTTAATTTGAGCGCCGCCTACACCATGAGCTTTGGTGCTACAACCGATTTTGTAACCGCACTTGATAACGATGCAAATTTTCAAACTTACATTGGCGCAGAAAAAACAACCGCTAAAGCGTTTATTAAAAATGAATACACCAGCAGTTATCACGTTAATGTCACGACTGGAACGGTTAAGCTCCCTTATTATTTAGAGAAAGGAAGCAACTGGAACTCACAGCCGTTTGAATCAGCAATGCCAAGTTTGGCCTTGATTAAAAATGCTTTGGCAGATGACAATGAAAAAGCCACCATCGCCAATCAGCTCATTGCTAACAATATCGACGTGACTCAACTAGCAACCAGCCCAAGTGAACAGCTTAAACTGGTGGGCTTGACCCTCACAAAGTCTGATGGCAGCCCACTCGATCCTCAGCGCATCATTACACGCTATAGCCCTGTACCTAAGGTGAAATCGTTAGAAGACGTTGATTTTTTACTGTTTACTCCTAACGCGGGAGCAAACTGGCCGATCGTGATTTACCAACACGGTATAACTTCTGTTAAAGAAGATGCGTACTTCACAGCAGCACATTTAGCCAATGCTGGTATCGCCGTGATTGCCATTGATCAACCACTGCATGGTGCTCGCAGTTTAGATGCACAGCGCTCAGCTAATGCCGACATTCTAGCGTACCTCAATTTGAACAACTTGGCCGTCGCTCGTGACAACACGCGTCAGAGTATCTTAGATATCATGGGGCTGCGTGCGGCCATTACTTATTCACAAAATGCAGGATTGTTTGTTGGTTCTCAATTAGCAAACGCAGACGATACCGCGATGACACCACCAAAATTCCTTGGCCACTCATTAGGAGGAATCGTCGGCTTAAGCGCTGTTGCGAACGCGAACCGCACTATCGGTGATGCTAATGGTGATGCGCTGTATAAATTCTCTGGAATGGCCATTGCAAACTCAGGTGGTCAAATCGGTAACTTGTTAATGGGTTCAGCAAACTATGGCCCACTCATTAAACATAATCTCGCCTTAAGTGCGAGCTCCAAATACAAAGCATTCGCCGACCAATACTGTTCAGGGTTAACAGAGAAAGTTTGCTATACCACGTTTGAAAACACAGCCTCTGCCTCAGACAAAGCGGCACTGCAAAGTCAGTTGGATCAATTTACCTACGCGACTCAAACCTTGCTCGATACTATGGATCCATACACAAACGCAAGTTACCTAATCAGTGGTGGAACCACGACAATCCCTACTTATTTATTGCAAGTGGCGGGAGACGAGAGTGTGCCTAACAATGTCACAAATACACGTGCAGGCACCGAACCCCTAGCAACACTATTGGGATTAGCCAACGCAGTACCCTCTGATGTAATCACTAATACGTCTAAAGTCTTCGTGAAAATGGACAGTGGTACACACACAACCTTTCTCGCACCACAAGACGCGGCCGATGGTGTGCTTCGCGCTGGAGCGCTATCACAACTGGCTATTTTCTTGAACTAACCGAGTAAACAGGCTGTTTACTTATTCAAACAGCTTCCAAATAAGGAAGCTGTTTGAATTCTCCATCTGCCCTATCTCAACAACTATGGATCAAATCTTAGGTGCTGCTGAAGTGAAACAAAACACCGATCGTCATGTCAACATGACATGACTGATCGTTTCCCTGACAGCGTAAGTGGCGTCATTTCATAACACTTATTCTTCAGCCACCAGCAAAACACCAAATTCAAAATTCGGTGCGTAGTGGTAAATTTCGCCATTGACGGAATCAAAAGACCACACCTGACCACTCGCTAAATGGGGTGATTGGCTCCATAAATACGACAAGATATTGCCTGTCTCATACTTAAAGCCTTGGGCAAATGCTCTGCTATTCATCGCTGGGCCAAAACACGCCATTTCAGTCAATGACACTAACTCTTTAATATTCGGCAATCGCCATTCGGCTTGACTGGCAAATTGGTGCAATGCATGTCGGCTTTGAGGATGGTTGATTGCCGCCACTTCTTGCAAAGCACTTTGCCAACGAAACCCGGTCGCTTCGCCATCACACTGCTCCGTAGCGGCATTCCATGTTTTACCAACTTGGCAACGCATCCACGTTAAGCCAGTGAGCTTATCTTTGATCGTTCCCTGCTCGCTGTAGACATAGCGCGTGTTGGCTGCGCTTTTCGTAATATCAGGAGAACACTCTTGGGCGACGCCGACAGCAGAAAAGATCAAGCAAGAAGCCGCGATTAAATGAGATTTCATTGGTTGTTCTCCTTGGTTGCAACAACTCGAATCGGCAAGACATAAGACGGGTCATTGTCCGCCGCCGTGCTGCTGGAGTAGAGCTCAATTGGGCTACGTTCCCCTTTGGTTGCACCAGACAGCGCCGTGTAAAGATATTGCATCGAACCATCGCTTTGAAATTGAGAGGTATTGAGATAAGCAATGCCAGAAGTCCACGTATGCCCATCAAAAAATTCGGTGTTCTGCGGCTGATGCGGGAAATAGTCCCGGTTGAAACCAACCGCATCGTCACCCAATTCGCCTAAATCGAGCATCATGTATTGCTCGCTGTTGGTCGGTAAACGCCACGTTTGTAACCCACACAATTTATCTTGATTGATACGATTGATGTAATCTTGCGTAGTGCAAATAGTATCACCTGCCACCTGACAGGAAGCAGCCGTCACATCTTTTGCAAAAGGGATAAACTTGTCGGCAATTTCTAATGCAAACAACCGTTCTTTATAGTTCAAAGACGCGGCATCTTCTGACTTCACTTCCCAAATAAGTCCACTGTAAACATCTTTAACGCATGACCAATCGCTCGCTTCTGCCTCAAGTTCATTGCCAGCCGCATCTAATTTGATGAACGCAAAGCTCTTACCCGTCACGCCATTTTTAGCGGTAATATCTAGGCCATATTCAGCATCTTGACCGGGATAATCAGCATCAGCCCGCGCTTGTGCACCTTGATCGGAATAGAACTGAATAATGCCCGTGTCTTGCAGAGGTCGCTCTTCCGATACTTGCGCCATCAATGTATTAGCATATTCGGTCATCTTTTCGCCAGAAACGATCTCAGAGGCAATCAGTGGTGTATTTTTTGCCATGGTTTGCCCAAGCGTTGCCAGCAAATCAATTCGTTCACTTGCTTTCGCTTTTTGGAGCAACACGACAGCATTGGCATCCAATATTGCCAATGCTGTGTGGCTAAAGTTTTGTGAAATATCACCATTCACTTCAACGCCCAATTGCAAAAGCTGCTCGGCAAGCAAGCGATTCGCTTCTTTCTCCGTATTTCCATCCAGCATAATGCCGGCAAAAATAGAACTCACACCGTTGAGGATATTGCCACTGCTTTTGCCCAGCGCCGGCGCAATCAGGATCGATGATTGGCTGGTTTGGCGACTTCTCGTCATGACACTAATGCCAGTAGAAACGTCAGCCACAATAGGAAAACGGTAGATTTGAGTGCTGTCACTCGTGAGGATGTAGCGCCCTTGGCTATCGGCTTGCGTGCTGATTTCGCCCACATCGCAGGCAAAGTTTTGGTTAGAATCAATGCAGACAGTGGCATCAAGTGCGACGTTTTGCGCTTGAATTTGCCCGCTAATTTTATGGCTGGGTAAAGATGTATTGGCTACATCTCCACTTTCACCGCCACCACAACCAGCCAGTAAAAGTGCCAGCGAAAGTGTTGAAAGTCTTAAGTGCATAGTTATGTGTTCTTCAGTTTAAGTGAAAAAATAGCCAACAAATTACGTCGTCTTATAGCGAATGCTGCGAGAGGAAGTAATAAGAGCAGTGAAGTCGAACCGCCACCTGTTTCAGGTGAAAGTGCGTTGGTCACAGGTTGAGGGCATTGATAGCCCGCTAGGCGACCTATCCCCCATTCGATCAAGGTGCCAGAATTTCCCGGGTTGTAGTCAACCACTTCCAAACGCCAGTAGCCGCTTAGGGCTTCGCCTTGTAAAGAGCCCAATATGGCATCATGTGCCAACACCCAATAGTCATCAAAACCATTGATGGCCGATGGTGCTTGGTTGAGTAATTCGACGCGTGTCCCTGCGGGTGAAATTAAGGTAACGCGCAGCTCTTGTAGCTCTGGGTGCGATAACTGCAGGCGAACCACAAAATCTTCATCAATCAATGCGTTGCCAACATCGATCGTCAAGCCATAGCTCTTAAATCCGGACGTAACCGTGTCTGTACTGTCAATACTGGCGTCTTTCAATACTGAATTTATCGCTACTGGCGGCGTTGCAAGCTGTGGCTTACCCACGATAAACGATAAAGTTTGCTTGTCAGATTGCATTGCAAGGTACGGTTGATATTGATAACTCGATTCAAACAGTAGAGTCTGTTTGACTCCGCAGGTGTAGGTGGTTGGCAGCGCGATGCTCCATTGCTGCTGCTGGAATTTTTCGCTAGCGAAAGTAACGGTTTCACCTTGCAAAGTGGCTATCGTTTGTAAACTTGCTTGGCGATTCGTGGCCTGAATGTGCACGTTCAGCGGATCCGTTGGCATCACAAATCGACGTTCCAACAGGAATTTGAAGGGTTCTTGGACTAAGTTATGTTGCTTAAATTGCTGTAATAGCATCGCATCATAAGCGCGATGCGGGTACAGCTGTTTGGCGGTATACAGCATGCTTTCACTCAAATCATGCATTTTTAGACCACGACCTAAGCCGTACATTGATTCAAGAACAATACGGTCAAATTCAGCAAACGCTTCTTGACCGTACTCGTTCACGGCCTGTTTCAGCGCTTGAAATAAAGGGGTAGACCACAATTCGTCACCCAACTCACCTGCAACACTTTCATGCGCTCGATACTCTGCGGATGCAAAATATTTTGCCCGTTGATTCCACAAACTGCGCGTTGAAATGCGAGTACCAAAATAGCCATCCCAATTAAACACGGTGTCAATTTCGAACGCTTTTCCTTGTGCATACTGGCGGCGAAAACTGTGCGAACCCGCCCAATAGTCACCAAAGCCTTCACCAATCGCGCCCGAATGTCCATAAGCCCAATCGGGAACGATTTGATAATGAATTCCATGCCCAAGCTCATGGGTAACCACGTCGGCATCTAATGCATCGGGCGAGCCCCCAACACCAAACAACACCGCTTTCGGGCCAACATAATAAGAAGAGTTGTTGCTAGATAAACCTCTCGCATCAAACCTCACGGGTTCACTAAACAGGGAAAAACCGAGCTGTTTGGTATAATCAATCGATTGATCAAGATGGTAAAAAGCCATCAGCTGTACAAAGCGATCATCCAGCATCTCCATGGAGAGAATTTCAGCATCTGAGTTCCATTGCGCCACGTCTTCAGCGCTAAGTAAGCCAACACCGCTATCAACCCACTGCTTGGCATCATCTTGTTGCTGTATGGCGGTGGCATCAACTTGTCGTACTCGTTCATTGGCTAAGTAATATTTACCTGCACTTTGCAACATCTCGACATTCGCACTTTGGTAGTGCGGCTGGTTTGGGTAATCAGCAAGATCATTCCACGCCGAATCTGGCGCAGGCAATTGATCCATGGTTCTTAAATCGGGATCAAAAAGTTGCACATTGATGCTCTGCACATCTCCCGATGAGAGCGAAGGCGGTTCATTCGCCATCAATCGGCGGGGCGATTCGAGCTCTGCCGCTACCAATGCAACGCCATCTCGCTCGACCGTATTGTGCAAACTTTTGAACACGCGCGTCACTACGCCGGACTGATCGGTCGAGAGCACTAACGCTTTTTGCGGTTGGTATTGGCCGTTCTGCCATACATCAAAGTTGTAATGATTTCCCAGTAAACTCTCGGTTTGATAACGAAACTTCAGTGTCCCAACATCAGGATAAAGCGAGCTCAAATACAGCTCAGCCGACTCTTTCGTTGCAATGGTCGTTTTCGCCAGTGGATAGTCCCACTCCCCCGCAAAAGCGGAATGGCTCAAGCATAGCAAGGTGCTCAGAACGATAATTTTTTTCATCTCTAGCTCCTAAAACACGTATTTAGCCGTAGCGGTAAAGTAACGCCCGGGCTCAGTGGAATAGAGAGTTTGACTTTGACTTACACCTGCGACGTCTTGGTAACGAACGTATTCACGGTCAAATAGGTTCATGATGTTGAGGCTCACATCAAGGTCACGCATCACTTGATAACTCACGCCAAGATCGAGCGTAGACCATGCCGACGTTTGCGCGCATTGCGCTTTACGGCCGATATCATCAGAGCATGCTGGTGCTCGGTCCATCGAACTCGCCCAGTTCCAACGTGCGTAGGCATCCCAATCTTGCTGCTGGTAATTTAGTTGCCCATTTCCTTCCCACGGCGTGATGGTGCGAACGTATTCATCTTGATCATCTTTGCCATCCACATAACCCGCTTTGAACGTGGCTGACCATTGTTGATTCAGTTGATGGGCGAAGGTGAACTCCACACCATACGTTTCGACGCCATTAATATTTTGGTACTGCTTGATCCAAGCGCCTCTATCGCTATCAAATCCCACATCTTTGGTGTCCATAAAGTTGTCAAAGAGAGAGTAGAAAACCGCGACATAAGCTTGAGATTGGCCATTATCGTATTTTGAACCCAACTCAAAACTATCACTGGTTTCCGC
Organism: Vibrio sp. V23_P3S9T160; assembly: GCF_963886625.1. Classification (NCBI taxonomy): domain Bacteria; kingdom Pseudomonadati; phylum Pseudomonadota; class Gammaproteobacteria; order Vibrionales; family Vibrionaceae; genus Vibrio; species Vibrio sp. V23_P3S9T160. Next base: position 18,264 of record NZ_CAWPDB010000112.1, on the reverse strand, counting down.
CTGCAAATTCATGTTCGGCGCGATAAAAAACGGCGTCAGTGGAACAAAGCTGTGGTCTGCCGCACCGTAGGCTTTGTCATAGGTCGGAGCGCGGTAGCCGTGGTTGTAGCTGAGGTAACTGTTGAATGATGGCGTCCACTGATAGGCGACGGATGCACTCGGTGACCATTCACTGGTTTGAATTTCACTAACAGCAAAACCAGCAATAGGTTGCTCTGACTGAGGAGTAAGGTTATTCAAATCAAAACGTAAGCCAGCGCTAAATGTCCACTGGTTAAGGCTAAATCTATCTTGCAAATAGACGCCAAAACCATAGGCCTTCGCTGGTGCAAACGGAATAATATTGTCGTAGGTTTCCCCACTGGAATCCTTGGTATCCACGTGACGAGGGCGTTCATAACGATTGGTATTAAGCACTGCACCGTAAATAAATTGGTGCTCGATGTTGTGGACTCGTGCTGCTTTTTCTAAATCAACCGATAGCCCTATCAACTGATCAGAAAAGCTTTCATCGCGTCGCTCACGACGAAATTCAAGGGTGTCGTAAAAGGCATGTTCTTTGGTCAATAAGCGATTGGTTTGAGTATCACTTTGACTATCACGCCAGTAGAGCTTGGCGTCCACATGATCTGCCCAGAAAGAAAGGGTATCTAATTGCACCCCCAATGATGCCGATAAGGTTTGGTGCTGTTCCTGTTCAAAAAATTCTTTGCTTTCCCATTTGTCATCGCGCTGAATGGAAGCAATCCCTTCTTTGCGGATATTTTCATCTTTATAGGCGTTAAATTTTGCACTGAGTAACAGCGAATCATTGACCATGTGATCGTGAGCTAACGATGCACTGAATCCTTCAATATCTCGGTTATAGAGATCTTGGTTAAAGTTGCGAGTCTCTTCGCCTTGCCAATATGAAATGGTCACCAAGCTTTCACCATTTCCATTGCGCGCCGCTAGCGTGCTACTGCTCTTATATTGATTGCTGATGCCTGTGTAGGAGCCAGAGGCATCAGCATAGAAATCACGTCCTTGCAAATAATCCGCCGGCGATTTTGTGGTGACAACCACAACGCCGCCGATGGCGCCCGAACCATGGATGGTAGACCCTGCCCCTTTCACAACTTCAATGCTTTTTATGTTGTCTAAGGCGAAAGTATTGCGGCCTACCTTATCGTTAATGTCATTGGCACCATAGCCGTCCGATGCGGCGACACCATCTTGAATGATCGCAATTCGGTTGCCCGTCATCCCTCGAATCGTGATGTTTTGTGGCCGACCAGCGCCACCTGTAACACTGATTCCGGGTTCATGACTCAATACATCATACAGTTCTGTCGCGCCTTGTTTTTCAATGGTTTCACCGTCAATCGCTGATATTGAGCCGGCGACTTTTGACAGCGGCTGTTCTACTTTATTGGCACTCACCACCACTTCTTCAAGCTTGGTTAGGCTGAATTCGGCATGCACTGACCCTACCGCAAGCACGCTAAGCACCGCTGCGGTGATTGGAGAAAGCTTCATTTACTGCTCCGCTTTTTTGTTTTTATCTATGGTAAGAAGAAAGGCGTATTCCACGGCCTGTTGCTGTAGTGCCTTACGTGAATCGCTACTGTGCCCGCTATTGAAGTCTATCCATAACAAGTAAGGCCCGCTACCCGTACTCATCATCGACATTTTTTCTATGTATTTCGCGCCTTCCCAATAAGGGACACGGTTATCAAACCACCCCACACGGACAAAGGTTGGCGGATAAGGTTTGGCTTGAATATTGAGTAGTGGGTCATAAGCTTCAATTGTTGAGCGTTGCAATGGCTGGCTAGGATCTCCCCACTCTTCTCGCTGCTGCACCGAGAGTGAAGAGGAGTCTTCTGTGGACATGCTTCTAAGCACATCCACAAAAGGCACTTGCAGCACCACTCCAGCAAAAAGTGCTGGGTTTTGATTAACCGCCGCCGCAACTAAGGTTCCACCAGCGCTGCCGCCAATCGCATAAATAGCGCGTTGGCCGTTATTAAAATGCTGCAACGAAGAGGCGACGTTAAGAAAATCTGAGATGCCTATTTTTTTCAGAATGCCAGACCCAGCGCGGTGCCATGATTCACCGTGATAACCACCACCGCGCACATGAGCAATCGCATAAATTACGCCTTGATCCAATAAACTGATCACTTGTGGCATAAAATACGGGCGCATAGTGACGCCATACGCGCCGTAGCCATAAAGAAAGACGCTGGACTGTGCGCTCAAGGTGTCTTTTCGGTACGCCAAAGTGACAGGAATAGCCACGCCATCAACATCCACCACAATCTGTTGTGACTCATACTGTTCCGGTAAATAAGCAGGATAGTGGTCTTGACCCAGTCGCTTCCATTGTAAGCTTGCCACATCAAACTCACGCCAAACTCCTGCAGAAACCATCGACATTGAACGCACGCGCAGTTTATTGCTTTGCCAATCACCGTTACGAGAGACCCAAGCGACCTCACTTTCTGTTGCCAAAGGCTGTGATGCTCTCAACTTTCCATGCTGATCCATAATGGCTAGTTGAGAATGCTGTGCTTGGTTGGTTTTAACCACAACGCCAGCTTGATATAAATAAAAATTATCCAGCGTGGAATGATCATCTGGCGCATAAAAAAGCTGCCAAGGGTTTTCATTCATGCTCAGTAATCGACGGTAGAGTGCAAACTTGCCGTTGAGGTTACTATTGATGTAGAGCCAGCCATTAGCAACATCTGCGTAGTATTCAATACCCGGCTGTGCGGCACGAAGCGGAAGGCTTAAGTGAGAGCTGTTAGTCTCTAAAATACGTTGTTCACTGCTGTTTTCGTTGTTGACTTGCACGAGGGCAAAATGCGGATCCGCCGCCAAATAGAGAGACACGATCCACTGCGGATCAACCCATTCCCATAGGGTTTTTGTCTGCTTGCTCAGCACATCATAGCGCTGTAATAAGCGAGAAGAACGGCTTTCTTCTGCCGCCAAAAAATAGAGGTATTGGCCATTTTCAGACCAAATAGCTTGGGTCGTTGCAGATTGGCTAAGCACGATTTCCAGCTTCGATACACGATCCAGCAGCGTCAGCGTGTAGTGCTCTTCCCCAGTCAAATCTTCGCTTAATGCAATAAAGCGGTCCCCTTTTGCCACCGCCCAATTGGCTAACTGGTAATAATCTGATTGCCGCTGTCTTACACTGATATTGACCAAGCGCTCAATTGGGCTGTCTTCTGCTGTCTTTTTAACAACAAAACGTTCACCTTTAATTACTTGATCATGATAGTAATTTTGGTACTGGATGAGCCAAGGTGTCGGTGCTTTTACGCTCTTATTCTCTGACCATGTTTTGACTAGTGCATTAGAAAGTGGTGTGGCTTGATTGAGCCACTGTTGTGTTTTTTTATTGTGATCTTCAAGGTGTGCTCGAACCTTAGGCTGGCTACGCGAGCCATCTTCCAGCCACTGCAGTGACTCACCATAAGATGAATGAAAACAAGACAAACCAACAATAAAAGCAATGATATTGAGTAATTTCATTATGATCAGTGAAAACATAGCCAATTATTATAATGAGGCGCAGCTTGCCACCAAACGATAATGAGATCAATTATCATTTTTATATAAAATAGAGAAATTATGAAATTTATAAGGGTTATCTTTTGCGTGTATATAAAAACACCGCCAATTTGGCGGTGTTTTTATAATTAGGGTGAGGTTGTCTCAGCAAATACTGGCATTGAGTCCGTCAGCAGATTCGATTGACCGAAAGGTCACGCTGACAAGACGCTCGCTGTTACTCATCGTCAACTTTAGGTGCAACTCTCTTTTTCGGCACAAATACCGCATCACCCACTGCCACATTCTGATAAAAGGTTTTATCGCGTTTAACGGGCTTCTTATTGACGGCATGCGCCTTAGGCTTAGTACTTTTGGTCTTAGCGGCTGCGTTTTTCTTAAAGGCCGCAACACGTGGTTTTAGCCCAGTAAATTTACCTTTCAGATCATCAAATTGAGAGAACTCGATATCTTGCTGCAAAAAGGCTTCCACGCGCTTGAAGCTGTCCCAATCTTTTGGGCCAACCAGCGAGATTGCATCACCTTTATTACCCGCACGGCCTGTACGACCAACACGGTGCACATACTCTTCCGTATGTTTGGGCATATCAAAGTTAATCACGTGCGTCACGTTCGCGATATCAAGGCCGCGTGAAGCCACATCCGTCGTGACCAAAATTTTAAATACAGCGCGCTCAAACTGGCTCATGATGGTGTTGCGCTGGTTTTGATTTAAATTACCACTCAACGCAACGGCTTTCAGTTTCTGCTCGTTGAGTTTAAGCGTTAAACGCTCAGTATCAGAACGGGTCGCGGTAAAAATGATCACTTGTCGATATTCGGCTTCTTGCAGCACGCGTTCGAGTAAGGCTTCTTTGTGATCAAGATGATCGCAGAGGTAGAATTTTTGGGTGATGTCTTTATGCTCTTCGTTGACAACACCAATCGAAATGCGTTTTGGATCTTTAAGCAACTCGGTACCAAAGTCATTCACTTGGCCGTGATCAAGCGTTGCGGAAAACATCAGTGTTTGGCGACGACGGTGGTTCGCTGCATGATGAATACGGCGTAGTTCCGGAGCAAAACCTAGGTCCAGCATGCGGTCAGCTTCATCAAGGATCAGCGTATCTAAACCATCAAGACGCAACGAGCGGTGCTCTAAGTGATCCGCTAAACGACCGGGAGTCGCTACAATAAAACGGGGGAAACGGCGCAGTGCTTTTACTTGGTCGTTAAAGTTTTCACCGCCCACAATCAGCGTTGCTTCGTAGCTCAACCCACTGAGCATAGTACGCAGCTCACCGTACACTTGTTTGGCCAGCTCACGTGTCGGAGCGAGAATCAGAGCTCTAGGGTCTTTTGCTGATAACGCTTTAGTTTTGAGAGACTTATGCAGCATTGGCAAAACAAACGCTAATGTTTTACCCGAACCAGTCTTAGAGGATGCCAACAAATCTTTACCTGCAATCGCCACGGGAACCGCTTGTTGTTGGATCTCTGTCGCTTGTTTGAAGTCATAGTGTTTGAGGGTCTTCAATAAGCGATTGTCTAAGCCTAAATCTTTAAACTGCAAAGGATTCTCCAAAAATTTGTAAAGTTGCCACAATAAATAGGGCAAGAGGTCAAAATGAAAACGCAATATGATAGCCCGAAAGGCGCTTAGATAGATAGAGATCACATAAAAATAATCAGCACGCACACTTTTTCAAGGCATAAGAAGATAGAAAATACGTCTCTTAACGATGAGACATAGCGGAGTAAATGAGCATAAATTGAAATTCTTGGATTATTTTGACGTTCGGCTACTGGGTGAACGCTAGAATAGTGTCTACAATTGAGTTCGTCACTATATGATGATTTCCAAACAAGCGTATACCCAAACAACTTGACGTTGCAGGTAAACAGCACCGCTGTAGCTTCAAGTAGGAAAAGTATAATAGGGCGTCATTGATAATAATCTTACAAACAAGGAGTTCAATAATGAATAAGATGTTAATTGCAGCTGCAGCCTCTTCTGTACTTCTACTTGCTGGTTGCGCATCAGGCCCTGATGACGCAGCAATGACGAAAATGGATCAGCTAAGCAACCAAGTTAGCCAACTCAGTGATCAAATTTCTGCACTTAAGAGCGAGCAATCGACACTTTCGTCTAAAGTAAGCCAAGCGGCTGATGCCGCTGCCGCTGCGCAAGAAGAAGCGGCTCGTGCAAACGAGCGTATCGATAATATTGCTCAGTCATACACGAAATAATTTCGTTATATTCCATAGCTGAAATTTCTTAAAGGCTTGTTAATTCAAGCCTTTTTTATTGCTGCTATTACATTGTTCACCATTAATGAACTCATCAACTTCTTTAATTACTCCAATGAGGTTGAAAAATCTGCAGCCACAACTTCGACAGGCACACCATTTTGCGCCAAGATCACCGCTCTCGCTTTCGCATCTGATTTGTTAAATTCATCCAACCACCAGCGAAGTTCTTGCGGTACCTGTAACTCTTTTTTACTGCCGTTACTGCGCGTCAAAGGTTCATGAGCTTCAAGAAATACGCTTCGATCTGGCTCTAAGGCTAGCTTTATCGGCTCATCAATCACTTTCACTTTCTCGCCACGCTGGACCTGCTTAAACAGCCATTCAATATCCTTGGGATCCATACGAATACAACCAGAGCTGACTCTCATACCAATACCAAAATCTTTGTTGGTACCGTGGATCAAATAATCACCCGCACCATAAGCGAGACGAAGCGCGTATTCGCCAAGCGGGTTATCTGGACCAGCAGGCACCACCGCAGGCAGTTCAATACCTTTCGCTTTATATTCAGTGCGGATCGATTGAGGAGGTGTCCATGTTGGGTTCGGCCGTTTTTGGCTGATAGTGGTTTCCATTTCGGGCGTGTCACGACCAATACGGCCAATACCGACGGGGAAAATATGCACTTTGCGTTTTTCAGGCTCAAAGTAATAGAGCCGCAGTTCCGCTAAGTTGATGACGATGCCTTCGTAAGCCACGCGCGGTAAAATAATTTGTGACGGAATGGTTAGCACAAACTCTTGCTGCGGCAAAAATGGGTCAATTCCTTTGTTAGCCGCCATCAAAGATAAAAACCCAACATCGTACTGTTTTGCAATTTGCGCTAAGGTTTCGCCCTGCTCAATCACGTGATATTGAGTTCGGCCAACCATGCTACTGCCTTCGGCAGGAAAATCATAAGTCGCGGCAAACGCGTTCACACTGAGCGCACCCCAGCAACAACACAAAGAGAGTAGCTTGCGTAGCATGGTGATCAGGTATCCTTGGCGTCTTTATAGAGCTGTAAGGTTATCTCTCTTTCTACTTTATGATCAACCATTGGCGCGGGATATGACAAGGAATTGACGACAGGGAATTTCCAAGGCGTGTGGATGTACTTATCTGGCAACGAAGCCAATTCAGGTACCCACTGACGAATAAAATCCCCTTTCGGATCAAAACGTTCCCCTTGGCTGGTAGGATTAAAAATTCGAAAATAAGGTTGCCCATCACACCCTGTTGAAGCGCACCACTGCCAACCGCCATTGTTGGATGCATAATCGCCATCCACTAATGTTTGCATAAAATATTGCTCACCAAGTCGCCAATCGATATGCAGATCTTTGGTTAGAAAACTGGCCACAACCATCCTTAATCGGTTATGCATCCACCCAGTTTTATTGAGTTGGCGCATCGCCGCATCGACAATAGGAAACCCGGTTTGCCCCTGCTGCCAACGTTCAAAGGCCGTTGAATTCTCCCACCAAGATACGTGTTTCCCCCAAGGTGCAAAATCTTTTCCTTTACAGAGATCAGGACGAAACCCGATCAGATGCTGATAGAATTCACGCCAAATAATTTCGCTCAGCCAAGTTTGCGCCCCTTCAGACAACCCAATATGTTGCGATTCAGCGTATAGGCGCGCCATACATTGACGCGCAGAAAGCGCCCCTATTGCGAGATAAGGCGACAGTGCGCTGGTCGAATCCAACGCGGGAAAATCACGCTGCTGGTGGTAATTCTGTACCTTATCACGGCAAAACTGACGTAATTTAGCGCGAATTGCATCGAACTCGACCACCCAATGATCACTGCTGATGCGTGGATAGCTGAACGAGCGGTGTTCGCTCCACAGCAACGGCTCAAGATCCTTTATGGGTTTATAATGTGCAGAAATAGGCGTTGGTAAAATTTGAGGTAGAGCCGCTTGTGACAACCACGCCCGTTTAAAAGGCGTAAAGACTTTGAAATAATCACCTTGCTTGTTTTTGACTGAACCGGGGGCAATAATGCACTTATCGTCGTATGCTCGCCACTCGATCTGGCGCTCTAGGCAAAACTGGCTCGCCATCTCATCACGCTGCAACTCATTGATTTCATACTCGCGATTAACTAACACTGCGCTGGCATTGAGCTGCTTAGCCATGGTGGCGATCTGCTGCGCAGCACCAGCGTAATCATCGACTTCCTCATACAGTAGAGCAATATTGAGTGCTTGCAGTTCACGTTGCAGCTCAAATAAACGCCGATAAATAAGATCCGCCTGCATCGGAGCAAGATGGTGTTTTTGCCACTGTGCTGGCGTTGCAATGAATACGGCAACAACAGGTTCTTCACCATCAATGGCGGCATGTAATGCCGTATTATCAACGGATCGTAAATCTCGGCGCAGCCAGAGTAATTTCACTGTACATCCTTACTGATTAATCTAACGAATGGTGCAGACGAGCAACCACATCTGACAACGAAAGCTTATCTCCCAGTGAGATACGCAATTTCCGTAACGCTTGAACTTGCTGCTCGGTTAGTGCTCGGTTGGCAAACAGCGCAACCTGTTGGTAGTTTGCTAAAGCATCATGATCAACAAGAGCGGTAAGATCTTCGACACCATCTAAGATAGTGAGGTTATAACCAGCTTCCACCTTTCCCACGAACCATAGCCAAGCCAGTATGCTCGATGTTGGATCAAGATTAACGCAAAGACATTTTCCTTTAGTTGCCGCTTTGTTTTCCGCTTCAATGATCGAGCTCAACTTGCTTATCATCAGTGCCTGAAAAAGCCCTTTTTGCAAACTGCGCAACGGTCCTTTAACCCGCTCTAACGTGTCGATGACAGGAAAGACAAACTGCTGCTCAACAATCTCTAACGGATACTCTTTCAATACTGTAGCAATGGTTGATTCCGCTTTGCCTTTATTGAGATCCACTAAAGCTTGCAGCAATTGTTCTTGCTCTAAAAGCTCTGAGCCATGATTTGCCAAAGTATCAATGATACTTTCACTGCCACTGAGCAATGCACTCACTTTGCCAATCGAAACCCCTTTCGCCAGCCAGCCTTGAATAGTGCGAATCGTCGCAATATCCTCTTGTGAATAAAGGCGATGCCCTTTTTCCGTGCGCTGTGGCTGAACGAGGTGATAGCGGCGCTGCCATGCACGCAAGGTAACGGGCTTTACTCCCGTCATCTCAGCAACGTCTCGAATAGCGTATAATTTTTCAGTCATCATGTTTTCAGTCAGTGGGTTCTCATAGTCCATAACGTAACCTTAGCGTTTGTGGATAAGGCGATAAATAGTGCTGTTGCTGCAGATAAGCATCGGGATACATTTTTATGTAATGTTTGAGCAACGTAATAGGCGCAAGTAAAGGAAGCTCGCCAGTTCGATAGTCATCAATCAATTGCGCTAACTCTACTTTCTGCTCTTTGTTTAAGGCTCGTTTGAAATAACCCTGAATGTGCATCAAAACATTGGTGTTATTTTTACGGCTCGCTCTGTGTTTAAGCGCATCCATTAACCCTTGGCGATAGTGCTCAATAAAATACTGTGGCGGATGCTGCTTGACTTCAGCCACCAAACGGCCGAGTTCTCGATACGCTTGCGGGTGATGCGCCATTAACGTCAATTTGTAGCGTGAATGAAAAGCCACCACTTTGCCCGGTGTCGGGTTGCCACCTATCGATTGATAAAAGTCATGTAAACAGTAGACACGCGTAATGAAGTTTTCGCGAAGCACAGGATCATGCAAACGGCCATCTTCCTCTACAGGCAACCACGGCATTTTACGCATCAAAGTGGCGGTATAAAGACCAACGCCCTCTTTATCCGCTCGCTGATGCTTATAGACTTTGACTCTTTCCATGCCACATGTTGGGGATTTCGCACAAACGATATAACCACACAATTGCATCAATTCGAGTTCATCAACTTTTCGTTCTGAGAAATCGAACATGGCTTGCGTGTAATCTTTGGTTTCATCTTTAGTTTCAACCAGCGCTAAACGCTCTTCGTGAGAGATCAGGCGAATGGTAGGCCTTGGCACGGTTAAGCCAATCGAAACCTCTGGGCAAACGGGTATGAAAGAGAAATAATTCGTTAACTCTTTGGTCACAAAGTCACTCGCTTTGTGGCCAGAATCAAAACGGACTTGCTCTCCCAGCACACATGCACTGATCCCGATACGAATTTCTGGATTACTCATCGCTGCCTCATATACAAAAATATTTGTTGTATAATGTATAGCACACTCCAACAACCTTATACAAAATATATTTATGTACACATAAAAGGTAAACGTTTACCCAAATCGATTGCCTTACCACTTTCAACATATTTAGTTATCAATGAGCTCAAAAAAGGGTATTAACCTTAATTCTGTGACAAATCTCTCAAGGAACAGTGTCAGGTCTAGCTAGTATTGCCTCAACAAAACACATCAGATTCAACAGAATTAGTAATTTAATCCACTTATTGCGGATAAATCGCTGACTCGAAAACTTTGGAGTAACAACGATGGCAACCCCACACATTAATGCGCAAGTTGGTGATTTCGCTGAAACCGTTCTAATGCCAGGCGATCCATTACGTGCAAAATACATTGCTGAAACTTTTTTAGATGATGCTAAACAGGTTTGTGATGTTCGCAGTATGTTCGGTTATACTGGTACTTATAAAGGTAAAAAAGTATCCGTTATGGGCCACGGTATGGGCATTCCATCATGCTCGATTTATGTTCACGAGTTGATTTCAGAATACGGTGTAAAAAATATCATCCGCATTGGTAGCTGTGGCGCAGTTCGTGACGATGTCAATCTAATGGATATCGTTATTGGTATGGGTGCTTCAACCGATTCCAAAGTTAACCGCATCCGTTTTAACAACCACGATTTTGCCGCGATTGCGGATTACGGATTGCTTGAAACGGCCGTCAATCAAGCACGTGCACAAAACGTGCCCGTGAAGGTAGGCAACGTGTTTTCCGCTGATCTGTTCTACACACCTGAAGGTGATTTATTCGAAAAAATGAATAAGCTTGGCATCTTAGGTGTGGATATGGAAGCGGCCGGTATTTATGGCGTTGCAGCGGATCTAGGCGCAAAAGCATTGACGATTCTTACCGTGTCAGACCACATCATTCGCGGTGAGAAATTAAGCTCTGAAGATCGCCAAACCTCTTTTAACGACATGATGAAAGTCGCGCTTGAAACAGCGATTAGTATCTAATTTTTAAACCTCAGCTGCCCACCCAAATTGGCAGCCTTAAATTACCCCGAGGGGGCGATTGTGTCCAACGACCAACTACCCAAGGACGCAGATGGTTTACAACTCAACTTTTGTAAAACATTGGCGTGTGACAACTTTGGACTGAGTGAAGCCGAACGGTACGTTCTGCAGCGCGTAAACCCGAAGCGTCCAACGATGGTTTGTCGTGAATGTGGAGCTTTCCCCCCCTTACTTAACAACCGAGAAGTGTTAAACGAATTACACCGTTTAAGGCAGCTTCACAGCGACGGTTTGCCCGCTTGTCGCAGTGATGATTGCCAAAATTTCGGTTTATCTGTTCATACACACAAACACCTCTATCACGCTTTTGGCTACAGCGGCGATCGCCAGCGATACCGTTGCAAAGCTTGTCAGAGTACCTTTGTTGATAAGTGGTCAGGAGCCAACAAAAAACTCGCCTTTCAAGAAACCTTACTCGGCCTACTCTTCATGAGTTATTCGGTGCGAGAGATTTGCCGTAAATTATCCATCAACCCAAAAACGTTTTATGATCATGTCGAGCACATTGCCAGTCGCTGTCGGCGAAAACTGGCCATGATTGATGCGCGTTGGGTGAATCATGCAAACCAATATGAACTGGCTTGCAATTACATCCCGCTCCAGCCCCATAGCGACAACGGCGTATTGTGGTTTGCAACAGGTGAAGCCAAAACAGGCTATATACTCTGTCAGCACGTAAACTATTCCGCCAATGAAGAGCCTGCAGGCGAGCTTGATCACAACCCCTATCACTCGCCCGCGCGTTTTGTTTCTCGTGAACATTCATCCGAAGCGAATCTACCCACTCCTGACGCATCTCCGCTATTACGTGAGCGTATTGATCAGAAATACCAAACAATTTTAGCCCGCGGTAATGTTGAAGACCCCATGGGTAACCTCACCACTTTTCATTACCCTTCTAAAGGCGCCTTGATTCGCCCTCCTTACACCTCTTATGCTCACTTCCTCCACGTGCTGGATTTGTGCCTTGAAGATAAGCGAGTTTCTATCTATCTGCCTCAAGATCCGGTTTTACGTTCTGCCGCATTGAGCGTCTGTTTGCCGCGAATCAAGCGTAAGAATGTTGACTTGATGTACGTTGAGGAAGATCCGCAATGGCAAAATGGACATTCCGTGAATAAAACGGACATTGTTCACATGGGATGGTGGCGAGATCGCTGGGCTATTGCCAATCAGGCACAGGCTGCCAAAGGTGTTTGCTATTTGGCAGGAGACAATCCAACACCCGAAGCTTGGCTCGATAAAGCATCGATTAAGCAAACAGAGTTCTATCAAAAACGCTTCCAACTGTTGTTCGAAAGCTTTATCAACGAACCGAGGCGCAAACTTCGCCCTGGCGGCCTACAACCAATGCTGGATATTTTTCGTGCTTGGCACAATCTGTGCTACCAAGATAAACATGGATTCACCGCCGCCCAAAATTTGGAATTAACCAAACATCCACTGACATTGAAAGAGCTACTCTCTTAGATTTTTAGGTTATATTTAGACTGTGGATTGTGAAGTAGCGCAGATTATTGTGGTAATGAATAACCAATGCACCCACTTTTGGGAAAGTAAATAGTGCGCTTTAACGTTGGCTTCATATAATGAATCGGTGACTTAGGCTTCTTACTTTTGAGGAACAGCCCGTTTGGATAAAAGCCAATACCTTCTTGAAATTGAAATAGAACAGCTTAGAGCCCGTATTGAAACTGAGCCGGAGAAGGTGTCGATCGTCGCGGAGCAGTGTTTATTGAGAGCACAGCAGATCTTTTTCCCAGAAGGGGCGATTCAATGTTTGATCATTTTATCTCGCTGCGCTTGGTGTCTAATGGACTACCGTGTGGGTTTAAAATACATTAAAGAAGCCTTATCCACTCAAAATACCCTCGATACTGATGACTGCCTTCCCGAAATTCTGCATATTCACGCGCTGCAACTTTGGGGTCAGGCAAAATATTATACCGCCCAACAATATTGGATAAATGCCTTAGAACAATCAGCTCTGGTTGATGAAGTTGATATCCAAATAGAAAGCCTGATTGGTCTGGGTAATGTTTGGCGTATTACTAACGAATATCAACTTTCATGTTCAACACACGAGCTAGCCGTTAAAGTCGCTAATAATGCCCGTATCCATTGGTTAGAAGGCAAAGCCCGTATTCTGTGGGCATGGGATCTCTATCTACTTAACCAATACATCGATATGCTCACGGTGCTCGATGGTGCAGAAGAAGCGCTACAGGATCATCCCGATAAAACTTGGCAAGCCGAGGTTTGGGATTTTCGCGGCTTAGCACTGCTCGGGCTTGAACGAATCGAAGATGCGGAAGCGGCAACCACCAAAGCACTCGAACTTGCCGTGGAGCATAACCTTGTGTGGATGAAGGCTCACTCATTCATTAGTCGAGCTCGTTTGGAACTGCTGAGAAAAGACTCCAAGAAAGCAACTGAACTGTTGCTTCTTGCTGAAGCCTCTGCTGCTTCATTTGATAAAGGTGAGCTACTTTCACAAATTTGCTACCAACAATCCCTAGTCGCAGAGCAGCGTGGTGATTTTAAAGCTTCTTTAGCCTCATTTAAGAAATATCGCCAATTTACGGTTGAGATGCTTCGAGAACAAACGGCGCGCATTGGCCTTGATAAAGCAAGAGCCTCTAAGCGACAACTTGAGCAACGAGCACGTAAACTCATTAACCGTATTCGTGGTCAACACGAATACGACCCAGAGAAACATCTCTCCAATGTGGTTTCAGAGACTTATTGGTGGGAACAACTCATGCTGTTCAAGACCGAGTTGAAGCATTCTAATCACGCCGTCATTGTCATCCAACATAACGACTCAAAGTACCTCGATGTATGTACCGAGATTGCCCACTCGCTCTGTAACCAAAAAGATCTCGTTTCTCGTTTAAGTAGCGAACGCTTAGCGCTGCTTCTTGCCGATAAAGGCGATGCAGCGCTGCACGTCTTCCATGTATTGGCTAAGATGATTGAAATATACCCCTGGGAAAGAAAAGGATTAACGGGGTCGCTACCTCAAGTGATGTTCCAAGACATTTTGAGTTTCCCATTCACATTAGAACAACTGGAAGACAGTCAACCTCAGGAATGGTCGCATGGAAGTACTGCTCAGTAAAATTAAAGATACGGGTTTGGATGCCACCTCCGTTTCCGGAGAAGAGGCCATCATTTTCTGGAATCACGTCCGACAACATATAGCCTCAACATCAAAAGAAAAAGCACTTAGCTACATCATCAGTGCAGAGTATCGTTCAGAACTGCATCAGTCGTCCGCCAGTATAGAGGAGCTTCGTCACGCCTTAGCATTACTTGAATTGCCTAAGGACGCCGAAATTATTTTGTCTGTGAAAAACAGTTTGAGCGATCGCCTAATGGAAAGCGGTGAATTTGCCGCGGCGCTCAACGAATATGTGTCCGCTTCTAATATTGCCGTCGACACAGGTTACATTGACGAATATGTACTAGCCGTCATTGGCATGGGTAACCTGTGTGATGCTTATGGCGAGCACAGCCGAGCCCTTCGTTACTATCAAAAAATTGATAGTATTGATCACGCAATCACCAGCCGCTCATTACGCCTGCGTTATAAACTTTACATGCTATCGTGTTACATTCAACTGCACCGAATCTCCGCCGCCACCGACCTAATTAAAGAGTGTGAAGAGCTGAGTATTTTGGTCAGCGATAAAATTCTTACCGGGCAAATTTCACTCTATCAAGCTCAACTTTATCTTCATCAGGATCAAGTCGATAAAGCGCTCATTACGCTCTCTAGTGTTCAGTACAGTGCTGGGAATATGAATTCCACCTGGCTATCGAATATGATTCGAATTGAAACAGCCAATTGCCTGGCTAAAATAGGCAAAAGTCATATTGCCAATATGATGCTGGCCAGTACAGACAAACGTCTGCAACGGTACACGTCACCCACGATGGCCAAGCAGCTGTATCGAGCATTCAGTGCCGTATGTGAGCGCCAAGGCCTTTATCAAGCCGCCCTGATTTATGAAAAAAAAGGCTTTCGAATTGAAACTGATCTGATGAAAAACATCCCGATTAGTGAGCTGGGGGCCAATCAACTGCGTCGCTTATCGCGCTTTGAATTGCAATTGAAATTGATCTTATCTGAGATTGAAAATCGCGAGCTCAAAGAAACCACCGAAAATCAAAAGAATGCCGTAGCCCAACTTCAACAGGATGTCTTCACTGACCCACTCACCACCTTACACAACCGCCGCTGGTTAGATGTAAAGCTTAAAGACCTACTGCTTCATGAGAAGCTATTTGCATTTCTAGTCATTGATATTGACCATTTTAAATCGATTAATGATGAACTTAGTCACTTGGTTGGTGACAAAGCGATAGTCAATGTTTCACGTGAGTTGAAAAACTACTTTAAATTCCGAGGCTCCTCCTGTGTCCGTTTTGGTGGAGAAGAGTTTCTGGTGATTTTAGAAGATTGCTCGCTCGACCAAGCTGAAATGCATGCCGAAAACTATCGAGAACGCATATTCCAATTTGGTTGGCACGATATTCTAGGTGAGCGCGGCTTAACCGTCAGTATCGGTATAACCTTGCATCGAGATGGTGAAAATACACAACGCACATTCTACCGCGCCGACAAAGCCTTATATCGCGCGAAAGCGAATGGCCGCAACCAAGTGTGCACTGAGTAACTTTCCATCACGTTAAGCTATTGGCTGCCGTTTACACTCGTCATTGAAATACAGGAGCAACTATGTTTTTAGATTACTTTGCCCTTGGTCTACTGATTTTCGTAGCCTTGGTCATTTTTTATGGAATCATCGTCATTCATGATATCCCCTATGAAATCGCCAAAGAGCGCGACCATCCACATCAAGATGCCATTCATGTTTCTGGCTGGGTCAGTCTATTTACCTTACATGCAATCTGGCCATTTTTGTGGATTTGGGCAACCTTGTGGCGAAAAGATCGCGGGTGGGGGTTCACTAAACTTCAAGAAGAGCAGCACGATATTCATCATCGTGTCGATGAACTTATCGATCAAGTCGCAACACTCACTCGAGAATTACATGAGTTAAAAGCGAAGCCACCCGTTGCTCAAGCGAACATCGACCATGCCAGTAATCAGGAGACAAAATAATGGATTTACTTCTGATCATGACTTATGCCGCTTTATGTATTGCGATATTCAAAGTCTTTAAAATTCCATTAAATAAGTGGACCGTCCCTACCGCTGTATTAGGTGGCGTTATTTTGATCGGCACCCTGATCTTACTGATGAACTATAATCATCCTTTTACTCAATTGGGTAGCCAAGTTTTTTCCACAACACCTGTCGTCTCAGGAGTACGAGGAAGAGTGATTGAGGTTCCGGTACAAGCAAACCAGCCCTTAAAACAAGGTGATGTGCTTTTTAGAATTGACCCTGTGCCTTTTGAAGCGGAATTGGCAAAAATTGAAGCTCAGATCAAAGAGGCGAGCCAAGGTGCACTTGGCCTAGAATCGAATGTTTCTGAAGCTGCGGCAGCGAAAGTACAGGCCATCGCTGACCGGGATAAAGCACAACGTGAGTATGCTCGTTATCAACGTGGGTATGATAAAGGTGCATTCACCGAACAAGATCTTGATACCCGTCGCCAAGCTTATAAAGCAGCAGAGGCAGCAGTAGAAGTCGCCCAAGCACGTCTAAATCAAGCCAATATCTCCTTAAACTCAGAAATCAATGGTGAGAATACTACCGTTGCTCGCCTGCTTGCCGATTTTAGACAAGCCCAATTCAACCTTGAACAAACCATTGTCAGAGCGCCTACTGATGGCTATGTGACGCAATTAGCTCTCAGACCAGGTGCGATGTCCGTACCATTACCCTTAGCGCCAATGATGACGTTTGTACACACAGAAGATAAAATCTACACAGCTGCATTTAGGCAAAATTCTCTTCAACGCCTAAAACCGGGCTTTGAAGCCGAGTTTTTGTTCAGAGCACTACCCGGAAAAGTCTTCAAAGGAGAGGTGGTTGAAATATTACCTGTTATTGGTGAAAGCCAGATCCAAGCACGAGGTACCTTGCTAGGAACTGAGGCATTACGTACCAATGGACGCGTACTCGTCACCCTTAAAATCACCGATGATTTAAGCGATTATCACCTGCCACTCGGTACTGCTTTTGAAGCCGCTATCTATTCAGACAGTTTCTCTCATGTCTCGATTATGCGTAAGGTACTCATCCGGATGAAAAGTTGGCAAAACTATCTCTACATAGATCATTAGATACCATCCGTCACGACATACGTTGAAAAACAGCCAACCCAGATGTCGCTTGTCTAGTGACTATTGGTATCATGTTAAAAGGGTCGTAAACGACCCTTTTGTTATCTGTCGCTCCAACGCAGAATTCTCACTTCATTACCCGCTTCGGGTTTTACTGGAATATTGAGTGATAAAAGCAGCGAAACAAGTGCCATTACCGCTCCAATATAAAAAACGCTCGCCGGAGAGATAAGCCAAATTAAACCAAACGTGGCGGGGATGAACACGGCCGCAATATGGTTAATGGTAAAAGAAACTCCCGCTGTAGACGCCATGTCCGCAGGATCTGCAATTTTCTGAAAATAAGTTTTAATCGCCAAGGCCAAGGCAAAAAAGAGGTGGTCAACCACATAAAGTGCCGCCGCCCAATGTGCGTTTTGTACAAGACCGTACCCAACAAAAACAACAATTAACCCCGTGTATTCAAACAGTAACGCTTTACGCTCGCCGACTACACCAATGAACTTACCAATACGTTTAGCAAACAAAAAGTTGAACAAATAGTTGATCAAAAACAGTAAGGTAATATCGGCCGCTGAATAGCCAAATTTCTCCACCATAAGGAAACCAGCGAATTATTCTTACCAAATATTCTGTATAGGAAATTTATTGAAATAAAATAAGGAAAATTAATACATTACACCTACTTCCTTGACAAACTAGCATATGCCGAACTACCTTTACAATATCATTTAACTTATAAGATATTTTGTCATGCATAATTCAGTTGAAACTTATAGTACCAATGGTAAATCTGACGTGTGTATTGTTGATGAAAACAATCTGCCAACCTGTTTTTTTCTGAGCAACCATTTTCAATACAGTTTCAGCGATCTAGCAT